>JAHEYS010000233.1 GCA_023251475.1 Prolixibacteraceae bacterium | reverse complement strand
CGACAGGACAGAGGGAAATTCAGCTCCCCCTAATCCGCTCACAGGGAACATCTTCGCATAATGACACCCAATATGTTCAACCACTTTAAGGGGTAAACCTGTTTTTTGATTAATCAGCGAAACCTTTGATTTTTCCTTAATCTGATGACGGAATTTATAGATAATGTCAGAGGTATGAACCAGATTTTCAGGTATTTTAAATTCTCGTTTGGTTGCTGTCCAAAGATATTCCCTGATTTTTGCCTCCATTTCAGGGAAATGCTTCCACGTTTCGAGAACTTCGGTGTATAAGCCGAATGAGGTGACACATGAAGGGATAATATTGGTATATCCCGCCTCTGTCATCAGCGCAAAGTGCCGTGCTATTACGGTCATTGTTGTTTCAAGCGGAACGATATCGGTGTGATATCCTATTCCTGTGCAGGTGGTGTGGCGTGCATCTTCAAAGAGATCTTTCCCAAGATCATTACGCATGATTCTTAGAAATGTTGTTTCTGATCCCGGAAAGAAGGTCTGCCTGATACAGCTTCTGACATAAAAATAGTGATCATCGGCAATCTCCTTCTGATATTCTTCCCAGACTCTTTTTTTACCTGCTGAAACCACTTTGACTGAATTATAAATTAAACATTATGGGTGCCGTTATTTTCGGTATACACATTCATAAAATATTCATTGCCAATTCCTTCTTCGGATATTTCCATTCCAAGTTCATCGGCTTTATGTTTTGAATGTTTCTCAATGTTCATGAACATGGTTTTGCATCCGGTCACTTCAAAAATCCTGTTGATCTCCTCGAGAACTTCAGGGGAAATTGTCCGTAATCCCCCCACACCTTCCTGTTTAAAGTTGGATCCCATCTTTTCCATGATTTCCGGTGTATTACTTGAAATCCAATCCCACACAGGTCCCTGCTCGGGATGCATCTGAGGTGAGACAATGTCGGGATGAACACAATATCCGCGTTGAAGGATATTTTCACCTATGGCTCTTTTAATCGCAAATTGTTGCCTTCCTTTCTCCGAATCGGTGAAGTAGCCCAATTCCTGGGAGAGTTTACGTAAGGCCATATTGATAAAGCCGGGGGTGTTACCACGGGGGCACCGGGTTTTACACGACATGCATTCGCCGCAGTACCAGATTGTTTCACTGCGAAGAAGTGCTTCGATTAATTTTTCATCCTTGCTTTGAACGGTATCACATATCACACGGGGATCGTAGTGATAAAACTCGGCTGCCGGACAAATCGCAGTGCAAACGCCGCAATTCATACAGCCGTTTAACCCTTCGATAAATCGGATATCCTGGTTTAAAAGGTCGTATAATTTACCCATTTTCGAGTAATTGATTCACATATTCAGTTTTTTGGATAAGACAAATGTAAGCTTTCAGAAATTGGAATGAAGCCGTAATAAATGGTATTTTTAAATGGGTATTAATACTTACAGATAAGCTGAACCGGAGAAGGGGAGAGGGGCGCCCCTGTCGCGGAGTACTGAAATTCGTATTCTGTGAAGCAACAAAAACGCAGGAAAGGACAGCGATTTCCGGGTGCTACATGGTAATTAATTGATTTTTAATTGCGTACATGACCAGTCCTGCTGTATTTTTACAGCATGTTTTACAAAGAATATTTGCTCGGTGTTTTTCAACCGTACGTTTACTGATAAATAGCCGTTCTCCAATTTCCTGGTTGGAAAGCCCGGAACAGATCAGTAGCAGGATTTCAATTT
Source organism: Prolixibacteraceae bacterium (assembly GCA_023251475.1). Lineage (GTDB taxonomy): Bacteria > Bacteroidota > Bacteroidia > Bacteroidales > Prolixibacteraceae > JAAFHB01. The sequence goes on along the minus strand of JAHEYS010000233.1, from coordinate 8,946 downwards.
CGCGGTCCGATAATTCAGCCTCCTGATCTTTGACTTCCCTGATCGACCTGTAATTACGCAACAGATTTTGCATTAATTCCTGCGAAAAATAGTTGCCGCCAGTCATTACGGTGTCTATTGCCGTTTTTACTTCCTGCAGGTTGGTATTTTTTAATAAAAATCCTTTTGCCCCGGCATCGATCATCTGGTCGTAATATTCTTCATCGCCATACATGGAGAGGGTGATAATCCTGAGATCCGGTTTTATTTCGATGGCCCTTTTAGCAGCTTCGATTCCATTAATATCAGGCATTTCGATATCAAGAAAGATGATATCATAGTCGTGCTTTGCAATTAAATCCAAAAACGCCCTTCCGTTGGCTGCTTCTCCGGTGACCTCGTAACCAGGGAGCGTATGGAGCAGCATCTTTAATCCATTTCGGAACAGGGAGTGGTCGTCGACTAACAGGATTTCCATAAATTATTGATTTAAAAAGGTACGATGATCGTCGCTTTGGTCCCTTTATCTTTCTCTGAGGTGAGGTCAAAGGAACCATTCAGGGAGTTTATACGTGTGACCATATTGGAGAAACCCATGCCGGAGAGTTGGGGGGAATATAAAAGACTTTTATCGAATCCTTTCCCATTGTCCCTGTACCTGCAGGTGATTTTTCCATCCGATTTTTCGAGTAAAATAGAGATGGTAGTGGCCTCAGCATGTTTGATCGTATTGTTAATCAGTTCACAAAGTACCCGGTATAGCACCACTTCGGTATTCGTATCGAAACGGTCATCTCCGAAGTTTGAGGTGTATTTTATTTTGATTGTATCCGAATAGTTTATTTTATTGATGAAGTTCCGTACCGCCTTGTTCAACCCAAAATTATTGAGGATATGGGGACTCAGGTTATTGGAGATTTCACGGATACTTTTGATCGCCTCGTCGATCACCAAATCGGTATGATGCAGAATTTTTTTTGTCTGATCGTCTTTTTCGATCCGTGTAACCGAGGAGAGCGACATCTTGACTGTAGATAATATGGGACCGAGGCCATCGTGAAGATCTTTGGCAAATCGTTTTCGTTCAGTCTCTTCAGCCTGTATTATTGCATTTAAAAGATTCTTCTCCATATCGCGTTTCTCCTGTTCCACCTTTTTCATGTATTTGAAAATTTTTTGAATCCAGAAGACACCGAGGGCAAAAAAGAGCGAGACCGCAACTCCAAGCCAAACATATAGTTCGCGGAACGTTTGTTGTGCAAAATCAGAGATTGTGGGAAGAAATTCGACCAGACACCGCACAACCATGATAATGAATCCGGCGCTGATCAGCATCCACGAGACATTATATTTGGTGACCCGGGTAAGCTTAATGGAGATTCCTGCGGCAAAAACCTGTAAAAGCATTGCCAAAACCAACGCAAACTGGAGTAGCATTTATCGATGGATTTAGTATACACTGCAAAATTATAATAATTGCAGGAATGTCGATGGTGTTTCAGGGTTTAACATCGAGTGGCAAGCTGAATGGACCATCTTCATCGGGGATGATCACCTTCTCACCCAGGAAATGGGGTTGCTTTTCGGTGATCATATCATAGAGTACCAGAATCCTTGCAGCTGCCTCCCGGAGCTGAACCCTGAAATCAATTTTCCCATCAACATCCTCCGAATTAAATGCGATAGCTTCAATCCCCTTTCTTCGTGCAATATAAATTGCCCTCTGGTTATGGAACGATTGTGAAACGATGGTGAATTTGTCCTGCCCGAAAACCTCCTTTCCCCTCACAACCGAATCGAGCGTCCTGAACCCTGCATAATCGAGAATGATTTTTCTTCCCGGGATACCTTTGGCAACCAGGTCGTTGTACATTGTAATTGGTTCATTGTAGTTTCGGTTTCGGTTGTCTCCGCTCACAATGATATAATCAACCTTAAACCTGAAATATAACTCAACAGTTGCTTTAATCCTGTTGGTATAATAGAGATTTCTGCTGCCGTTTGCAAGGTATTTGCTTGTTCCCAGAACTACCGCACAGTGGTTGTGTGGTATTGAATCGATGGAATTATAGCAATACCTGTTCCCCGCTTTTGTAATCGTAACATTTACATAAATGACGAAGATGACCATAAGCAGGCAACCGGTTAATACGACAAGCAGTAATATTTTGAATTTTTTCAATTTAAATAATTATTTATCAGAATTTTAATGTAAACACTGTCTGCACATCCGGTTGCGAATGAGCAGTTAATGTCCCACCATGCAGCCGAAGAATTTGCCGCGATAAACTTAGCCCGATCCCTGAACCTTTGGGCTTGGTGGTAAAGAACGGGACAAAAATCTTATCCAGTACCTCCGGAAGAATCCCTTGTCCGTTATCGATCATCTGAATGATTATTTTGCCGTTTGCATCGGTAAAAGCTTTTAATTCGATCTTCGGAATCTCAGTTTTTTCGACTGCCTGGATGGCATTTCTGAGAAGATTAATCAACACCTGTTCAATGAGTTGTTCATCTGCTGACAGTTCAAGATTTTCAGGAGTTGTTGAAGCTGAGCACTCGATTTTCAGCCGGTTCATCTCCTCCTTCATCAGCCCTTTCAGATTGTCGAAAAGCACTCTTACGGGGAAGATGGTAAATTTGGGTGTCGGGATGCGTGTCAGATCGCGATAGGACTCCACGAAATGGAGCAATCCGATACTTCTTTTGTGAATGGTCTCAATGGCCAGTTCAATCTCACCAATGGTTTCGATCTCCCCTTCATCCTGAAACGCATTGGTATAGGTCGTCCTGACATCCTTGATCATGTAATTCAGCGTTTGGGTAATTGATGCAATGGGGGTAATGGAATTCATGATTTCGTGGGTTAGTACCCTGATGAGCTTTTGCCAGCTCTCCATCTCATTCTCTTCCAACTCATTCTGGATATCCTTGATGGTCGCCATTCTGATCAGCCGGTCAGCAACTTTGAACTCAGTGGCAAAAATGGCCAGCTGGAGAATCGTATCCTGTTTCTGAATCTTCACCATGATACTCTCTCCGTTAGAAATGGTCATTAATCTTGAAACCAGTTCAGGTGAAAAACTTTCCAGCTCGTTTAAATTTTTCAGACTGGTAATCTTAAAAAGTTTTTTTGTGGAGTTATTAATCAGTTCAACCACCCCATCTTCGCGGTAGCTGATCAGTCCAAAACCGATGTGTTCAACGACTGTCTGGAGGTAAAAATAGTTTTGTTCGCGTTGTTCCCTTACTTTTCTGAAATCGTTGATTACCACACTGAATGATTCGGTCAGACGGTCGAATGAATAGCCAAGTCCCTTAATCTCAAAAGTTCTGGAAAAGTCGGAATATCTCAATGATTCCAGAAAATTGGTTAATAGAGTATTGGTCGTCTCAACAAATTGAATAAGGATAATTACCTGGTATATAGCCACGCCAACAGCCAGAAGTGTGGTGAAATAGTAGCTCGTGGTAAAGAGCAGCCACATGATCACAAAAGCATTTGCAACGATTGCCAGTACCCTGATAATTAAAGATATCCTGAAATTAGAGGCCATATTTTTCCATTCTGCGGTAAAGGGAGGTCCGGGTCAGCCCAAGTTCACTGGCTGCCTTGGAGATATTTCCCTGGTGCATTTTCATCACTTTTACGATAATTGTTTTCTCGACTTTATCGAGATCGTAATTATCCAACTCCAGCTCATCAGATGGTTTGTTTAAAATTCTCATCTGCAGATCATTCGGATTTATCCATTCCGATTCGGTCATGATAACGGCACGTTCAATAACATGTTGCAGCTCTCTGACGTTCCCTGGCCACATCGCCTCTTCCAACCTTTTCATTGCCTCTTTGGTAAATCCGCGCAACGGTTTTTTATATTTTTTTGTATAAACCTGAAAGAAGTGAATTGCCAGTAAGGGAATATCGCCATAACGTTCGCGAAGAGGCGGGAGATCTATCTCGACGGTATTTATCCGGTATAACAAATCCTGTCTGAATTTACCCTCCTCAATCATCTGGTGAAGTGGCATATTTGTGGCGCAGATCAGCCGGATATCAATGGGGATCGGTTTATTCGAGCCGACCCTGGTCACCTCTCGTCGTTCCAGAACGGTAAGAATTTTGGCCTGAAGGGGCATCGGCAGGTTCCCGATCTCATCAAGAAACAGGGTACCCCCGGAAGCAATCTCAAACCGACCCGGCCGGTCGGCTTTTGCATCGGTAAATGAACCTTTAGTATGGCCAAAGAGCTCACTTTCAAAAAGTGTCTCACTGATAGAGGTCAGGTCCACACTGATAAAAGCCTCGTCAATACGGGTTGAGTTGTTGTGCAATGCCCTGGCAACCAGTTCTTTTCCAGTTCCGTTTTCGCCGAGTATCAGCACACTGGCATCGGTGGCCGCTACTTTCGAAATCGCATTGTACACCTTTTGCATTTCCACCGAATTCCCTATAAAATCCTTAAAAGTCCTGTTCATCATATTGTTTATGGCTTTGGCACGGCTTTTAAGCTGAACAATCTCTTTTTTCGATTTTCGCAATATCATTGCCGAATTTAAGGTGGCCAGCAGCTTCTCATTTTGCCACGGTTTAAGAATGAAGTCGGAAGCACCCTCTTTAATCGCCCTGACGCTCTTTTCGATATCGCCATAGGCAGTAATAAAAAGAACCACCGCCTCAGGATCGATCTCTAAAATTTTTTTCAGCCAGAAAAACCCCTCCTGACCGCTTATGGCATCCTTGGTAAAATTCATATCCAGCAGGATTACATCAAATTCTTCATTTTTAAGTAATTCAGGAATTGAAGTCGCCATATTGGATGTTACAATCTTTTCAACATGGGGCTTTAAAAGTAACCTGATTGAGAAAAGAATATCCTCATTGTCATCGACTGCCAGAATTTTTCCAATTTTTTCCATACTGTTAAGTTTTGATCGTATTTCGATTTACAAACACCAGGCCAGAATGCCAGATCGTTGCAACAGTGCTACTTTGAAGTATTATATTATTGTAATTCAATATTCTAAATACCAGCCTTAATTCCTTACGATTAAAGTTGCTTCAGCAATATTAAAAGGTAAATGTACGAAATCGGTCACATATTGTACGAATTCGGACGGTTAATTTTTTTATTTATTTTATAATCTATTAAATATTAGTAAATTAAGGGTGTGGTATGATTTGTGAATATAACAGGTATTCTTAAAAGCTAATTTTCAATGATTGAACTAATTGATATAAGCAAGGTCTTCAGAAATAAAAATGTTGAGACTAAAGCGATCAGCAATATTAATTTATCAGTTGCCGATGGCGAGTTTGTATGTATTATGGGACCGTCGGGATGCGGTAAGACTTCATTGCTAAACATCATTGGTTTAATCGAAGCGCCCAGCTCAGGAAAGTACTTTCTCGATGGGGCGCTGGTTTCAGATATTGCAGAAAGAGACCGGACGGAGTTAAGGAAGAATAATTTTTCATTTATTTTTCAGAGTTTCAATTTGATTGACGACCTTACCGTCCGGGAGAATATCGAATTGCCGCTTGTTTATCAGAAGATACCCCCTTCTGAACGGTCAGCGAGGGTCGATCTGGCCCTGGAAAGGTTTAACCTGAAACATCGCGCCAATTATTTCCCGAGTGAACTCTCAGGGGGGCAGCAGCAGATTGTCGCCGTAGCCCGGGCAGTTATCGCTAAACCACGGGTTATTCTTGCTGATGAGCCCACTGGAAATCTTGATTCAACTCATGGAGAGGATATTATTCAGCAGTTGATCAAACTCAACGAAGCTGGAACTACCATCATCATGGTGACACATTCGATGATGCAGGCCCAGAGATCGCACCGGATAATCCACCTGTTTGACGGACATGTAGTTACGGAAAGTTATACGCGTGCCGCCATCAAAATATAATGGGGTTATGAAGAATTATCTGATCATAGCAATCCGGAATCTGCTGCGAAATAAAGAGTACTTTTTTATTAATGTATTTGGTCTTGCAGTGGGGATGGCCTGTGCAATAATGGTGATGGTTTACATTTGGGAGCAATCCCGTTATGACTCTTTTCATCCTGCCTCAGATCGTCTTTACAGGGTTTATCTTGATTCGAAACTTGGGGGTATGGAATCCGAAGTGGCAGTCTCTTCCCCGATGTTTGCCTTTGGTTTAAAGCCACATGTCCCCGAAATTGAACAGGCGTGCCGCATTTTTAAGAATGATCGTGATATTGCTATAGTGGCGCCCAATGCCAGTATGCTCGATCGTCGGTCACTCCTGTATGTCGATTCAACTTTCTTTGATGTTTTCGGGTTTAAATTATTGGAAGGTGATCCCCGAAGCTGTTTAAATAAGCCCCGTTCGATTGTTTTATCCCTTTCAGTTGCAAAACAGTTGTTTCCCAATGGTGCTTTAGGAAAAGTCCTTACAGTCGAAAATGGGAAAAAGTGGACTGTAACCGGTATTGTTGAGGACTGCCCTGCCAATTCGCATATTAATTATAAATCGCTGGTATCCCTTTCTTCACTGGTTTTGCCCGATCTAAGCTGGACTTCTCTTTACCTGTATACCTATTTCCGGTTTAGGGAGGGGACAAATATGACAGATCCTGCCACACCTGCCTATCTTGGTCTCTCCGCCATTGAGTCAAAACTTCTTAAAGGATTTTTGCAGGAAGCAGGCGAAGATCTTGAAAAAACAATGGGGCTTTCGATTAAAGAGATGAAAGAGAAGGACGAATATTTCGTCCTCCGGCTGCAAAAGGTGTCGGATATCCATCTCTATTCCCATCTTAAATATGAGAACTCGCAGAATGTTAATATTCAGACGCTTTTGATCATTGCCGGAATATCGATCCTGATCATCCTGATTGCCTGTATCAATTATGCCAATCTTTCGACCGCAAGGTTGGCAGGACGGGTACGTGAAATCGGCATCCGTAAAATACTGGGATCTCAAAGAAGGGAGTTGTCCAGGCAATTGCTGGCAGAGTCGATTACGATCAGTTTTATATCGCTCTTTTTTGCCCTTGTTATCGTTGAACTGGTCTATCCCAATACGATTCTGACGCAGCAAAGCCCAGGGTTCAATATTCAGTGGCTTATGTTTAAGCTCTCCCCTGTTATCTTTAGTGTCACTTTACTAACGGGAGTTGTTGCAGGAATCTATCCCGCATTTTATATTCTCCGGTTTAGTCCTGCCACAATTTTAAGTCAGCAGAAGCAGTTTAGTATCGGAGGTAAGGGATTGCGCGGTTTATTGGTTATCATTCAATTTGTATTTTCTATTGTTATAATTTATTCAACATCAACAATATATCGCCAGTTGAGGTTTGTTCAGCAGAAAGGGGTTGGTTTTCAGAAAGAACGGCTGATGATCATTCAGAATGTGATCGGTTTGGAAGGAGACAGTAAAGAATTCAGAAAAGCCTTGATGGATATCAAAGATATTGAGGGTGTTACCTTTTCAAATGCTGTTCCGGGAAAAGTTCTTGGCATGCAAAGTGTTCAGAATGGAAATGACCGGACCAAAAATCTGATGATGTATATTATGCAGACCGATTCCATGTTCTTCCGGACTTACGGAATGAAGTTCTTACCGGGTATGGTTAACAGGATACAATACCCGACCAGGGATACTGTCGACGTTGTCATTAATGAAGAAGCGGTGAAATATCTCGGTTTAAAAGACCCTATTGGAGCAACCATCTACCGGATAAATCCTGACGAAACAACCAATTGTTTGATTATTAAAGGAGTAGTTGAGAATTTTAATTTTGAGTCGCTTCATGCAAAGATTCAACCCCTCATTATATTTCCCAACGAACCCGAGCAAATTAAATTTGCAACCATTCGGTTTACAAGAGCGGTCAGGGATGATGATATCAGAAAAGTCAAGCGCTTTTTAAGTGATGTGGTACCCAATGTTCATTTCTCACAATTTTCAATGAATGAAAGTCTTGGCGAATTCTATAAGGAAGAGCAATCAACAGGTGAGGTGGCTGTGGTTTTTTCATTTTTTGCTATTTTTATTGCAAGTATGGGACTTTATTCCCTTTTGGCGCTGACCACCATTTTCAGGACAAAAGAGATTGGGATCAGGAAGGTATTGGGCGCCGGAACCAGGGAATTGGTGCTGCTATTGTCCAAAGAGATTTTCAAGCTCATTTCCATTGCCGGGATTATCGCATTACCGATCGCTTATCTGCTTTCCTACTACTGGCTTGATCGTTTTGCCTATCATGTTGCACTTAGTTTTGCAAACTACCTGTTTGTTTTTCTTGCAGTTTTTTTAGTGGCAGTGTTTACCATTTATCGTCAGCTTTGGCATACCATCAATTCAGATCCCAGTGATTCCCTTCGGTTTGAATAATGTTAACTTTTTATCATGTTAATGTTACTAATCATCTAAATTATAAATGAATATCTTGTTTGGCACACTATGTGTTATATTTAGACTGATTTTTAATAGTAAATTAAAGTAGAATAAAAATGAAAAAACAAATTAATTCTGTCGGCAGTACTTCAGTTAAAAGTATTTTATCTGCAACTGTTTTATGCACCATTCTTGGTGTTACAGGAGTCAATGCAAACAACTATCCGTCAATAGATTTAAATAATGCCTCCAAAGATCAAAGGGCAGATCTGAAAGCCGAAAGCAGCATGAACAGAATTTCCAGCCCCATTATTGCAATGAATAAAGAAAATGTTGTAAAAGAGGAAGTTACACTGGTCATATCGCAATGGATGGCAGATAGTTCCTACTGGAGTTCAGATGATTCATCGATGAACCGTCCGGTACAGACAGAGGTTAGCCCCAAATTGGTTAAAAGCATGGGCAAATCGCCAGGGACAGAATACAAAAATGTGCCATATATCTTTAATGCACAAAGCTTTATTTCTGATTCAGAATTTTAATTACAGTGTTATAGGTAAGTAGTTAGTTAAGTGTTTGCCGACGTCCCGGGATTT
>JAHEYS010000232.1 GCA_023251475.1 Prolixibacteraceae bacterium | reverse complement strand
GATGTGACCGCTAAAAAACAAATAATATACAAATGAAATTTATGATTTGAATTTTGGCAGGGAGATCAGGCTATGGAAAGTACTTATATATTTCAGAACGATGGTCAAATGCAGCAAATATAACTGACTTGTTGTCTGCCTGAATTCCAATTCGATAGTTACCAAGCCTTATCCGATAACTATTCCTATAACCAGTTAATTTCTTCAGATTCGGAAAATCGTTCATCGACTCAGTTTCAATCACAGCCTGAAGGATCGCAAAAATCTTCAGCTTTATACGTCTGTCATCACAATTTTATACCTGTTTCTGAAATTTTCGGGTTAGCTCAATTTGCATTGTTCAGCTGTTCTTTAAATGAGTCATAAAAATTTGTTTCTCATCTTCATTAATCATACCTGACTTTAATCCTTCGTCAATTGATATTGCAATCCCAATTTCTTCAGCCTCCTTGACCGATAGTTTCTTTGCTGAAAAATTGAGTTGTTTTGCAAATTTTATAAGCAATTTTGAATTGACCTTCGAATCACCTCTTAAAATGATTGTTTCCATATTTTTGTTTTTACAAATTTAATAAGAATTTCAGATTTTGTTTTTCTGATTGTGAACCTGATTCTCATTTTTTTAACCTTAGCAGCCCGGGTTACCAACGCACGAACCATACCGTCCGCGATCAAAAGCCCGCAAATACAGCAGAGCTCCCGCCGGACGGAACGGCGCCGGACCAAAAAGGATGGTCTTCAAATCCCCCCTGCCCCCTTATACGAATGGGGGAATCACCCGGACGATGATTATTGTTTTATTCATGTTCAACTAACTCAAATAAATCCTCTACCTTAATCGCAAAGTATCTGGCTAACCTGATTGCCAATATTGTTGAAGGAACATAAACTCCATTTTCAATCGTGTTGATCGTTTTGCGGGTCACCCCAACCTGAGCGGCAAGCTCCTCCTGCGTGACCTCTTTTATGGCCCGCTGAATCCTGATGTGATTGTGTAATTTCCAGTTTTCCATATCAATCACGGTTATAGGTTAACCAGGCCGTTAAGGTGGAGATGACACCCAGGTACAGGATCACTTCACAGACAATTCTTACCGGGATTTCACGGAACGGTGAGATCCCGTAAAACAGACCCGTTGTCGCCAACTGGACGAAGAAACCCAGACTGATCGATTTGTATTTGTAAACCAGGTTCAATTCGCTATTCAGGGCATCATTCATCCGACTGTATTTCACCTTCGAAGCCAACCGGAAATATCTCTGAAGATTGACTGCAAAAAATACAAATCCAATCAAACCGACAAATCCAATCAGAAACTGCAAAAAAATCAATTCGTTGTCTATCAAATCTTTTAAGATAAAAGTCCCGAACCATGCGGCCCATCCAACCGTGAGCCATTTGACGAGGTTATACCTCGACTGGTCAAATTGTTCTATTAACGAAGTTTTCAAAGCAAAAATAAATATATAACGTTTATGTATCTTTTTGTAACCTTTACGTTACAAACGTACTATTTATAATTTGACGATTCTAATCACCTTGAATAAATTTTCAAAAAAAAGTTAACGCAAAAGAGGCCATTCCCTGCGGAACAGCCCCTCAACCTATTTCGGATATAGATTTTACAGTTATAACCTGGCTTTAATCGCGGCCGTTTCCTTTTCGAAGCCCGGTTTTTCGAGCAGGGCGAACATATTTTTCTTGTATGCCTCAACCCCAGGCTGGTCGAATGGATTGACATCCAAAAGGTAACCACTTATACCACAGGCAATCTCAAAGAAATAGATCAACTGGCCCAGGTAATACTCATTGAGTTGCGGAATATTAATCCTTAGATTGGGAACACCTCCGTCAACATGGGCAATCTGAGTTCCAAGCTCCGCCATTTTATTGACGTAGTCGACCCTCTTTCCGGCAAGGAAATTGAGTTTGTCCAGATCGGCTTTATCTTCGGGAACCAATACTTCGTTATTGACCTGCTCCACCGAAAGAACAGTTTCGAACAGGATGCGCTCCCCCTCCTGTATATATTGACCCATCGAATGCAAATCACTCGAAAAGTCGACACTGGCAGGGAAAATGCCCTTTAACTCTTTCCCTTCACTTTCACCATAAAGTTGTTTCCACCATTCGGCAAAAAAGTGAAGTTTGGGGTTGTAATTGACCATGATCTCCACTTTCTTGCCCTTTTTATAGAGTGCATTCCGGGCGGCAGCATATTGGGTTGCAATATTTTCTTCGAACGGAACATCCACTCCGCAGGCGATCTCCATCGATTTTGCCCCGCTGACCAGTTCGCGAACATTGAATCCCGCAATGGCAATGGCGATCAGACCGACAGGTGTTAAAACAGAATAACGGCCGCCAACATCGTCGGGAATGACAAAGGTCTTATAACCCTCCTCTTTGGCAAGGGTTTTTAGGGCGCCGCGTTCGGAATCCGTTATCGCGATAATTCTTTTGCGCGCTTCCTCAACGCCATACCGCTCCTCAAGGTCCTGCTTGAGCAACCGGAAAGCAAGCGCAGGTTCTGTTGTTGTGCCTGACTTGGAAATAATGGCACACGCCCACTCTTTGGTATCGAGGAGGTCGCGTAATTCGAAAAGGTAATCCTCGCTGATATTCTGGCCGGCAAATAGGACGATAGGCGCCTCGAAACTCCATTTAATATGTGAAAAGGAATCAGAAAGGGCATCAATAACGGCTTTGCTTCCAAGATAGGAACCGCCGATTCCGATTACCACAAAGACTTCGAGATGTTTTGACTGTAGTTTTAGCGCGACTTTCTCCACCTCATCAAGTACTGATTCTGATATGGAGGAGGGAAGATCTACCCATCCAAGGAAGTCGTTCCCTTTTCCCGATTTCTCATGCAATGCAATATTCTGTTGCTCAGCACCTTTCTTATAGGCTGCAATTTCTTCTGATGATACAAAGTTGTAAACCTTGTCAAGTTGTAATGAAATATTTGTCATAAAAAATAATTTATCGCAAATGTTCTGTTAATAAACGGATCTCAATGGCCGGTGAGATATTTTCGTAAATAATATTATAGATTGAGTCAGTGATGGGCATATTGATATGATACTGATGGTTCAGTTCCTTGATACATTTGGTGGCATAATATCCCTCGGCGATCATATCCATTTCGAGCATTGCTGACCGGACCGTATACCCTTTTCCGATCATGGTTCCGAATGTCCGGTTCCGGGAGAAATGGGAATATCCGGTTACGAGCAGGTCACCCAGGTAGGCAGATGATTTGATATCGCGGGTAATGGGGTGGACCGTATCGACGAACCGCTTAATCTCCTGGATCGCGTTTGACATCAGAACGGCCTGGAAATTATCGCCATAGCGCAGGCTGTGGGAGATACCGGCGGCAATGGCCATAATATTTTTCAGGACGGCAGAATATTCTGTTCCCCAAATATCATCTGAGATATGGGTCCGGATAGAGGGGCTCTCCAGTAGCATGGCGAACTGCCTGGCCCGCTTAACATCGGGGCTGGCGATCGTCAGGTAGGAGAGCAGATCACGGGCCACCTCTTCGGCATGGCACGGTCCGGCGATCACGGCAAACTGATCGAAAGGGACATCGTAAAATTCGTGAAAGAATTCGCCAACAACAAGGTTATCATCGGGGATGATCCCTTTAATGGCTGAGACCACATACCGGTTCCCAATATCCACTTTCAGATGGCTTAACGTATCTTTAAGGAAGGCGGAGGGGGTAACGAAGACCAGGATATCCGAGTCTTCAACTATTTTATTGATGTCGGTATAGAAATTAATCCTCGACATCTCAAACTCTACAGACCGCAGGTAGTTGGGATTGTGTCTGAACTTTTTGAAAAGTTCGATATTCTCCTCTTTGCGGATATACCAATTAAGTTCAGGTAAATTATAGATCAGGATTTTGGCAAGAGCTGTAGCCCAACTTCCGCTACCGATAATACCTACCCGGCTCTTCTCGTTAATTTCAGTCATTTTACTGACGCATTAGTTTAACCAATTAGACACATCGTTTGCTGCAGGGTTTATTAACCCCAGCTGGTTTTTTTTGTTAAAACCACATAAATCGTTGAATAACTTACCTGGTTTAACCTCTTTTAGCTGAGCTACTTTCTTATAACCCATCTTCATCAGTACTTCAACCCACTCGGCTGGAATGCCCAATTCCATATATTTTTCAGCCGGATCTTCCTCCACCCTTTTTTCAGGCTTCATTTGCGGGAAAAGGAGAACATCCTGAATCGAAACAGAATTGGTCATCAGCATGGTCAGCCGGTCAATGCCAATCCCCATCCCTGAGGTAGGGGGCATCCCGTACTCGAGGGCCCTTACGAAATCCATGTCGATAAACATTGCCTCGATATCCCCTTTCTGGGATAGACGGAGCTGTTCCTGAAACCGTTCGAGCTGGTCGATCGGATCGTTCAACTCAGAATAGGCATTACAAAGTTCCTTGCCGTTAACCATCAGTTCAAACCTTTCGGTGAGTTCAGGATTGTTGCGGTGTTTCTTGCAAAGCGGCGACATCTCAACGGGATAATCGGTTATAAATGTAGGTTGTATATAATGGCCTTCACATTTTTCCCCAAAGATTTCATCGATTAATTTCCCCTTCCCCATCGTTTGGTCACATTCAATGCCAAGCTTCTGGCAGACAGTACGCAGGGCTTGTTCGTCCATCTCCGAAATATCGAAACCGGTATGCTCCTTAATCGCATCATACATCGTAATCCGTTTAAAGGGCCGTTTGAAATCAATCTCCTTATCGCCTACAGGTATGGAGGTCTTTCCATGAAGCGCGAGCGCTACACGCTCAATCATCTCTTCGGTAAAATCCATCATCCAGTTATAATCTTTGTAGGCAACGTAGATTTCCATCACGGTGAATTCAGGATTATGGGTGCGATCCATCCCCTCGTTACGGAAATCTTTTGAAAATTCATAAACCCCTTCAAAACCGCCAACTATCAATCGCTTCAGATACAATTCGTTAGCCACCCGCAGATAGAGTGGCATATTTAGTGCATTGTGATGGGTAATAAACGGACGGGCGGCTGCTCCACCCGGAATTGGCTGCAAGATCGGGGTTTCGACCTCAACATAACCCCGTTCGTTAAATAACTGACGCATCTCATTGATGATCTTCGTCCGTTTCAGGAACACCTCCTTCACATGCGGGTTGACGATCAGGTCAAGATAGCGCTGGCGATAACGTTGTTCGGGATCGGTAAACGCGTCAAACGTCTTCCCATCTTTCTCCTTCACAACAGGTAACGGCCGGATCGATTTGCTAAGCAACACAAACTCCTTCACATGAATGGTGGTCTCACCCATCTGGGTAACAAAAACATACCCTGTCACCCCAATAATATCACCGATATCGAGCAATTTTTTAAACACATCGTTATAGAGCGATTTATCCTCTCCGGGACATATTTCATCGCGACTCACGTAGATCTGGATCCTACCGGTTTCATCCTGGAGTTCGCCAAATGAAGCCTTACCCATGATGCGCTGGCTCATCAATCTTCCCGCAAATACAACATCCTGAAGATTAGGGACTTCAGGATTGAAAGTGGTGAGTATCTGATTGGCTGTGACGTTGATTTTGAATTCATTGGCAGGATACGGATTAATCCCCAGGTCACGGAGTTTCTGTAACGAACTCCGGCGGATCAGTTCCTGCTCACTTAAATCTATATTGCTCATTTCAAATGTTTACCTTCTGTTATTCGAAAAATATTTGCAAAGGTACAAAAAGTTATCCTTTTGAGAATATCTACTTTTTAGTATATTTGAGGAAATTATTCAGAGCTGAAGCCCATTTAAGAAGTTTGTATGCAAAAATCGTGGAAGATAAAGAAACCTGCTGATATCAATGACCTTAAGCACCTATCGGCAGCGTTAAATATTGATATGTCGATTGCCAACTTACTTATTCAGCGCGGGATTAAAACCTTTTCTGAAGCCCGTTCATTCTTCCGGCCCAAGTTATCCGATCTCCACGATCCATTTCTGATGAAAGATATGGACAAAGCGGTGGAGCGGATCAAAAAAGCTATAGACAACCAGGAGAAAGTAATGGTTTATGGTGATTATGATGTAGATGGAACGACCTCTGTTGCCCTGATGTACTCCTTTTTGAAAAACAGGATCACCAATATTGACTATTACATTCCAGACCGTTATATGGAGGGATACGGAATATCCCGTCTAAGCATTGACTATGCTTCCCAAAACAATTTTTCACTGGTCATTGTCCTTGATTGCGGGATCAAAGCAATCGATAAGATCGCCTATGCCAAGGAGCTGGGAATCGACTTTATTATCTGTGACCATCACAATCCCGATGAAACAATACCCGATGCAGTTGCAGTTCTTGATCCCAAACAACCCGGGTGTAATTATCCCTACAAGGAACTTTCAGGCTGTGGCGTGGGATTCAAACTGATCCAGGCATATTGTATGAATCAGGGAATTCCTGAAGAGGTGGCATTCGAACTTCTCGATCTGGTGGTTGTGAGTATTGCCTCTGATATTGTGCCGATAACTGGTGAAAACCGGATTCTGGCTTATTACGGATTACAAAAACTAAATTCCAACCCTTCCATCGGACTTAAAACGATCATCAAACTGGCAGGGATGACCAGCGAATTTAAAATCAATGATATCGTCTTTAAAATTGGTCCAAGATTAAATGCATCAGGAAGGATAGAACACGGTAAAAAATCGGTGGCCATTTTGCTCGCTGAAGATGCCAAGGAGTTGGACGACCTGGGGATAGAGATCAACTCATATAACGAAATTAGAAAAACACTCGATCGTGACATTACACAGGAGGCCCTGGAGATCATTGAAAAAAGCAGGTTTTACGATGGGCGTATGTCGACAGTTATTTATAACCGCGACTGGCATAAAGGGGTGGTGGGGATTGTGGCTTCGAGATTAACCGAACATTATTACAGGCCCACCGTTGTTTTAACCGAATCAAACGGACTGGCTACCGGCTCGGCAAGATCGGTAGGAGAATTTGATCTCTACGAGGCCATCAGCGCCTGCGCCGATTTACTTGAATCGTACGGGGGGCACATGTATGCCGCAGGTTTGTCGATGAAACTGGAGAATGTTGCAGAGTTTTCGCGCCGGTTTGAACAAATCGTCAGGGATACCATCTCCAATGACCAACAAAAACAGACCATTGAAATTGATGCAAAAATCTCACTATCTGATCTTTCACCTAAATTTCTGAAGCTAATAAATCAGTTTGAGCCTTTTGGTCCGCACAATATGATGCCGGTTTTTCTGACCGAAAATGTTTTTGATTATGGCACCAGCCGGCTTGTCGGTAAGAATAACGAGCATCTTAAGCTTGACCTGATGGAGGCAAATCGTTCATCTGCTGTATTTTCCGGAATTGCATTTTCCCAATCAGAACATATTGGAGTGATTAAAAAATCACTTCCGTTTGATATCTGCTATTCAGTTACTGAAAATGAATACAGGGGGAAAACGTATATGCAACTGAATGTAAAGGATATAAGATACCGGCGTGAAGAAGAGGAAAACGGACAGGATTAGCTTAAGTTTTTAATCCGGCATCATTTTACCACTTCGATCTGGTGCGTCGAGATGAATCATACAAAGCCGGGAATTCAAAACAGGGGGGAACATATTCAAAGTGTTAAAGTCTGAATCATCAAATATCAAGCGTTGTTTAACAGAAGCCCTGATGGAAAATTTACCGGGAGAAAGGGCGCATCGCCTGATGCTGCCAGCAGGCCGGGAATTATATCCCGGGCTGCACAACGAAAAAATCATCCAAAGTAGTGTCCTGATGCTGCTGTTCCCGGTCAACGGTGATTTAAGTACCTGTTTGATCAGGCGGCCAGCCGCAATGAAAAATCATGGGGGGCAGATTGCATTTCCTGGGGGGAGATACGAAGTCAGGGATAAAGAATTATACAGAACAGCGCTGCGCGAATCGTCAGAAGAGATTGGAACCGAAGATCATTACATTGAAATAATTGGCGCACTCACACCACTCTACGTGCAGGTCAGCAATTTCTCAATCAATCCCTTTATCGGATGGAGTGAGTCCCGGCCCCATTTTAAGACCGACAATCGTGAAGTTGATGAATTATTTATCCTTCCTGTCGAAAAATTTTTACAACCGGCAACTGTTCAATCCAGAGCGGTGGTAACTTCGCACGGAACTTTCGAGGTGCCGGGATTCTATATTGATCCCTTATTTATATGGGGGGCCACGGCGATGATTATCTCAGAATTTAAGGAGGTTTTCCGATCAGTCATAAAAAGTCCATGATAAACCAAAACAGGCAGAAGCGGCCTGTGCAGCGTATCCTGGCGAAGTATAGTAACCACTTTTAACGAATTTGGTGGTCAGATTATTGTACTTCACATAAAAACGGGTCCGCTTAATCTTCAGGTTAACAAAAGCATCACCCCAGGGATAATTGCCGATCTTTTCGTTGTGCTGCACATAAAACATCCCCAATGCGGGACTGTAATAATCTGCATAATATTTCGTGTCGTAACGCACATCAACCCCCATCTGAAAAAATAGCACCTTTGAGATTACCCCCTCCAGGAAAATTGTATTCCGTGTGGAGACCTCAGGAACGTGGATGTATTTATCGGTCGTTGATTTCTGATAAAGGACTGAATTTTGGATATTTAACGGTCCGAATTTAAAATCTTTATTCAAAAAAACCTGTACCACAGAAAATTCAGAACTGGCCTGTGCCGGCAGGGAAGTTTCATCCCAGTAGAGGAACTTATTCACAATGGAGTATTTAAAACCTGCCTTAAACCGTCGGAAAGGTTTTTCATAGGCCAATCCTACCTTTAACTCATAGGTTTTATCAAAATTATTCTCCCACTTATAATGATTCGAATAATAGTGGTTATAGAAGTAATCGGGAGAGGTATTGGTCATGCTACCGCTGATCCTGACAAAGGAGGTATCCCTTGAAGTCCTGATCGGTTTCTCAATCCGCCCCTGCAGGTCAAAATCGGCAAAACGATAACCCTGAATATAATACCTGCCGGTTGCATTCCAATTCCAGAATTTACTGGTTGTACTGAAAACCGAACCGCCAACAAATGAATTGGTAAGGCTTTTCGAACGGGTAAGGCCCAGGGGTGGCTGCATGATCCCGGGGGTATAAATCAATTCTTCACGCGGAAAATAGATGCTGATCAGGTCGTTTCCAATATAAGCCTGCTTTCCAAAAGTGTATTTCCGGTCAGTAGCCTCCACCGCTTTGAGGTAAAAAAGGTTGGTCACCCGTTTCATCCCTGTTTTATCCTGGGTCGAAGGTAACGAGGCAGTCCCCTTTGACGACTTGATATACGGCAGGTGTTCGGTTCCATAAAAATAGACTCTCCCCCTTGAATCTGTAAAATCGAAGTAGGGATTTGGTTCAATCTCCGTGAAATTACGCGAGTTATCCGAAAACTCAAGGGTATGCATGAGGGCAAACCTGGTAATGAATTTTTGAAATTCTTCGTTTTTCTCTTTCACCTTGATCCATTTCCCAAACTTATACTGATGGGCAATCACCCCGAAAGAGTTTTTTGTTTCTGCATTGGTGCCACTAAACCAAACCGGGAGATTCTCCGGTTTTAAATCCGGATCTTCAATACTGGATGGTGTAAGCAGTCCTCCGTTCTCCCCGTTTTTAAACTTATTCTTTCCGATAATAAACCACAAATCGTACCTGTCGATATTATAGCTGCCAAATAAATTGAGGGCATTGTCTTTAGCCTCCTGATTCAGGTACCGTCCCTTCGAGGTGATGGAGTTGTACGAAAATCCGAAATTCAATGAAGGGTTAATATTCTGGGTTTGAAATACCCTTAACCATGACTCCGAATAAGGCCTGTTACTGAATAGCTGACCATATTCGAGCAGCGTAAAAGGTTTGGTGGTATTATAAAACCGGATATCCCTGGGCCATCTGCCATAATAATGTAAATTTCGCATAAACAGGAATTCCCGCGAATCAAACGACCGATCAAAATAGTCATTGCTTTGAACGGAAGAACCAAAATTACCAAGTGTTTCGGCCGATATCGCGTTCTTTAACAGCGGGCTATAGGTTTGAAAATCGGCATACAACGTATCAAGTCTGGATTCATGTACTTGTGTATATCCATCCAGTAACTGAAAAACCTTCATCTTGAATACGACGGTATCTTTTTTGGCATTCATACCTTTTTTGTCTGCTCGATTAAATTCCTGCCCGCCACTCCGACCGGGGGCGCTACCACCGGAAAGCCTGTTTTGGGCATAGGTTAAACCGGATGCCAGGAAAAAAGCGAGAAGCGTAATAAATTTAAACCGAATACTCATAGGATGCAAAGATAGGTATTTCCGGCAATATGAACCAAAGGGAAGTTTCCCTAAATAACGCTTCGACTATTAATTCAAATTAACTAAATCCACCGCTGATATACTCTTTGGTAAGGGGATGTTTCGGATGATTAAACAACTGATCCGCAGTCCCAAACTCGATTAATTCCCCCATATCACTAGTGTCCACTAAAAATTATCAATGTTCATTATAATAATTTGACATTATGCAATATACATTGAATTTTCCGTGTCCACGATTTGAATTTTTACTTTTGAGTTTAAAAGTAAAAAT
>JAHEYS010000514.1 GCA_023251475.1 Prolixibacteraceae bacterium | reverse complement strand
GATATTCATGGTGTAACATTCAATGAGACAATTAAATTGCCGGTTATCCTATATCAGGCTACAGGAAATAAAATGTATTTAAAGGCAGCGCAAAACGGATTTGACAAACTCGATAAATACCATGTAATGGTCGACGGAATGCCCACTTCCAGCGAAAAACTATATGGAAACAGGTCGAACTTTATTCATGAAACCTGCAATGTCAGCGATTATTCGTGGAGTACCGGCTATATGCTGATGGCTTCGGGAGAGTCACGCTGGGCAGATAGAATCGAACAGGTCTGTTTTAATGCCGGTATAGGTTCTGTAACGAAGGACTTTAAGGCACACCAATATTATTCGAGTCCGAATCAGGTGTTGGCAACCGATAATTCGTGTCATTGGAACGTCGATGAGGAGTGGTATATGGGCTCAAAAAGTCGGATGACTTTCCGGCCCGGACAGAATCCCAAATGTTGCACCGGAAATGTGAACCGCTTTATGCCCAATTATATTTCAAGAATGTGGCTATCAGGAAAAAACGGAGAGATTGTTGCTGCCATGTACGGTCCATCAGAAATTATCTTTCCGCAAGGAAAATCCAGCTTGAGAATTACCGAAAAAACAGACTATCCATTTTCAGAAAGGATCGATTTCATTCTGAAAACTGACAAGACCAGGAATATCCCACTTATTTTCAGGATTCCCGGTTGGTGCAATAAGGCTGCAATTTTGGTAAATGGCGCTAAAACCGCTGCAACTCCTGTTGCAGGTTCATTTTTCAGGTTTGAACGATTATTCTCAAATGGTGATACCGTTACACTACTGTTAATCATGGATATTAAACCCGTTATAACTGATGAAAACGGGGTTGCGGTGCAACGAGGGCCTCTGTTATATTCGCTTCCGGTAAGCGCATCAAAAAAAATTGTGGTAAATAATTATACGATGGATAAACGCTTTCCTTCATATGAAATGACTCCTGAAGGTAGATGGGCGTACGCTGTTAAATCGGATGAAATAAAGAATCAGGCAGTTTTAAAAGAAATTCAGATGCCATTAAACCCCTGGATACCCGATCAAACTCCTGTGAAAATCTCAATTCCTGCTTATCAGATTAATAATTGGAATATTGAGAAAAGTCATACGCCAATGTTACCGGTAGTTTACAATATTATTGAAAAAAGTCAGATCGAATTAGTGCCAATGGGCTGCACCGAACTTCGGATTTCGGTTTTCCCCAATGCCGGAACCCGAATCGCCCTAAAGGATTAGCGTTCTGACCTATAAATATCAGGATATTAAGGAATTATTATTACCATTTATTCGTCCTTTTCTTTGCCTAAAAATAAAGTAAATATTTTCTCAATATTTTATCTTCGCGCCTACTTTCCAATAATCATAATACCTATTTTTACAATTTAAATGGCCATTTATTTCAATTTCAATAATCTGAATAAAAGTGGATCTGGTGACCATAACTGGTTTCTCAACTAATGTTAAAATATGAGCAGAATTTTAAGTATCAAGAGCTTAGTAATACCCCTGGTCTTAATTCTGTTGACATCAATATCAGGGGCACAATCAATCTACGTTTCACCGTCCGGCAACGACCAAAATCCCGGAACCAAAGTGAAACCCGTGGCATCTTTCATCAGGGCTCAATTACTGGCCCGGGAAATTTCCAAAACAAAATCAGCAGAGGTGGTTTTTGCCAAAGGGATTTATTATCTGCCTCAGACAGTTGTATTTAATTCTCAAGACAGCAGAAACTCCGAAACCGGTATCACTTACAGATCTGAAGTTGAAGGTCAGGCTGTCCTGAGCGGTGGCAGCCTGCTTGATCTTAAATGGCAACCATTTGAAAACGGCATTTTTGTGGCTGAAGTTCAGGGAAATCCTGTTATAGACCAACTGTATATCAATGGAAAACGGCAGCGGATGGCCCGGTTTCCGAATGCTGTTCCGGGCAAAAATGTATTCGACACCTGGGAACTGAGTCATCAGGCCGTTAAAAATCCGTCTGATGATCCATTGACCCCTGAAAGAATTGCCCGGTGGAAAAATCCGGAAGGGGGTTATATTCATGCCATGCATTCTTCTTTATGGGGAGATATGCACTGGATCATAAAAGGGATAAATGCAGATGGATCGCTCAATTCCGAAGGGGGTTGGCAGAATAACCGCCCCTCCCCCATGCACCCGGTTTACAGGATTGTGGAAAATATCTTCGAAGAGCTTGATGCCCCGGGAGAGTGGTTTTATGATACCAAAGAGCGTAAGCTTTATTTTATGCCTGAACCGGGTACAACGATTAGAACAGCAAAGGTTGAAATCGTCAGGTTAAGGCACCTGATAGAATTCAATGGATCGAAAAATAGTCCTGTAAAATCAGTTCACCTCAAAGGCTTTTTATTTCGCCATGCGGCACGTACATTTATGGACAATAAAGAACCATTGCTCCGTTCCGACTGGACCGTTTACCGCGGAGGAGCAGTGGTTTATAATGGCGCAACAAATTGCTCCATAACTGATTGCGAATTCGACCAGGTAGGAGGAAACGCCATTTTTGTAAACAACTACAACTGGAGAATTAATATCCGTGGTTGTTATATCCACCACAGCGGCGCCAATGGTGTAGCCTTTGTAGGAGACCCGGCTACGGTTCGAAACCCAATTTTCAGATATGGGAAACAGGATTTTCAAAATATTGACCGCATACCCGGACCTAAAGGGGACAACTTTCCCGAAGATTGCATGGTTGAGGAATGCCTGATTACAATGACCGGACGCGATGAGAAACAGACGGCGCCTGTCCATATCTCCATGTCTCACAAAATCAGGATTAACCATTGCTCGATTTACGATGTGCCGCGTGCCGGAATCAATATCAACGAAGGGACCTTTGGTGGACATATCATCGAAAATTGTGATGTCTTTAATACCGTCCTCGAAACCGGAGATCACGGGAGTTTTAACTCCTGGGGTCGCGACCGCTTCTGGACACCCGATGTAAATGAAACGGTCAGGGAAGTAACAAAGGAACCAGGGCTCCCTTTTCTTGATATACTGGAGCCAAATATTATCCGTAACAGTCGCTGGCGTTGCGACCATGGATGGGATATCGACCTTGACGATGGTTCGACTAATTATCAGATATACAATAATCTGCTTCTAAACGGGGGATTGAAAATGCGCGAAGGCTATCATCGTGAGGCAATAAATAATATCATCATTAACAATGGGTTGCATCCCCATGTCTGGTATCAGAACAGCGGGGACGTGTTTAAGAACAACATTGTGTTTAAGTCGTACCAGCCTGCAATTATGGATAGAACGACTGCAAAGGATGGGAAATGGGGTAAAGATCTCAATTACAATTTTTTCGTAGCCAACCAAAAGGTGATGAACCGTTTTTCAACCAATGATTGCGATAAAAATTCCGGGAATGGTGATCCGCTTTTTATTGATCCTGTCAAGGGTGATTTCGTGTGAAGGAAGATTCTCCTGCACTTAAAACAGGATTTGTCAATTTTCCAATGGATCAGTTTGGGGTAACCAAA
>JAHEYS010000513.1 GCA_023251475.1 Prolixibacteraceae bacterium | reverse complement strand
TCAAATCAAAACAAATTTGTCGGCAGGTCTCCCTTCCATGTTTGGATTTACGGTCTATAGCTCCTATGTACAGGCTGTTACATCGGGGAAGATACCCTATCCAACCAATGGTGAAAAGATCGTTGGGGGTCATGCAATTGTTGCTGTTGGTTATGATGATAAACTGAAGATAAAAAATACAAATCCGGGTGGAGCCGAAACAACGGGAGCCCTGTTGATCCGGAATTCCTGGGGAGCAGGATGGGGTGACGCAGGATATGGATGGCTACCTTATGAATATGTGTTAAAAGGATTGGCCACAGACTGGTGGTCGTTACTGAAAAACGAATGGATTGACACAGGAGCTTTCAAGGCCTGAAAACGCCAAAAAAACGATAGTATTTACTGAAATTCTCTGGGGCTTTTTGTGTTCTAAAGTTTTCACAGCGTTGCACAGAGAAGTCACAGAGTTACACAGAGATTATCCCTTAGACTATGCTTCAATAAAAAGGATGCCTAAAATTAGTTCACCCTATTCTATCCGGATATCGTATTTATCGAGTAACCCGGCAAGTCCCTCCTTTGAAAATCTTGCTTTTTTAATCCGGTTGACTGTGGGATCGATGGAGTAGTGCCATGAGGTGCGGAAATCGGCCTTCTCTAAAATTGTCCGGTCAAAGATGGCCCTTTCCAGGTCACAATTGTCAAAAACAGCAAGGGTCAGATCGGTTTCTGTAAAATCGGTTTCCTGAAGATTACAGTTTTTAAACCTTGTTCCCTTTAGTTTAAGCTTGTAAAAGGTGGCTAAATTTAAAAGAGAGTTTTCAAAATAAAGAGATAGAAGAAAACTGTTACATTCGCCAAAATTTAATCCAAGAAGTTTGCAGTTTTTGAATTGAACAGTTTTCAGCGACGTGTTTCTCACTTTTGTCATACTTAAATTGCAATCTTCAAATTCACAATCGATAAAGGTGATATTTGACAGATCTGAACCTGAGAAATCGCAAATGTTGAACCTGCACCCTTCATATTCTCCCTTGGTGAGTCCCTTGTCGCAGAAGTTTTTTCTCTCAAAAACAATATTTTGAATTATTTCTAACGCCATAATGCTTATTTATTTTCCCATCTGACCGAAACGATAATTTC
This sequence comes from Prolixibacteraceae bacterium, assembly GCA_023251475.1. Lineage (GTDB taxonomy): Bacteria > Bacteroidota > Bacteroidia > Bacteroidales > Prolixibacteraceae > JAAFHB01. Next base: position 2,418 of record JAHEYS010000513.1, on the reverse strand, counting down.
ATTTTTTCTTCCAACCAATTGAAAGGGCGGATTGTATCCAAGGAAACGAAAATTTCCATAAAAATTGATCCCATTTTTTTCAAGCAGCTCTTTCAGTTTTTGGGAATAATAGCCAATCTTCTCATCCGAAGCAAAGCCGCCGAACCGGATGGCAGCAACATATTCATCACCGGTTTTATGAATAATTACTTTTGAATCATTTGGTTTTGGAAGGTTATCGGTATTATATTCCGATGGCATAACAAAACTCATCTCAGATAATGAATCATTAATATCCATTTGAACTGGGGAGGTCATGGAAATTTTGGTTTCCGATTCGTTGCCTCCAAAAATATATCCTGCCAGCTTTCTGAATCCGGGGCCTGACAACTCCTTGTAGGTTTTTGCTTCCGAATGGATCGTGGCAAGGGTGGTTGAGGGATAGAACCTTATTTCGAATTCATCATATTGATGCACTACCGAATACTTTTGAACTTCGGTTTTTTCTGTTGACATAATTGTAAAGGATTGTAAAACAAGAAATAGTATGATAATGACAGAAAGGGTTATGATTAAAATTTTCATCCGGGAAATCTTTAGTTGACATTATAATAATTTTTTTCAAATGAATTCATATACCTGATTTGTGATAACAAAGTTCATAGAAATATTTATCGTTATCAGGGAGCATTAGCTCATTGAACTATTAAAATCAAATCTCAACGGTAATCACCTCGGTAGGTTCCCTGCGTGAAGTGACGATTAAATTGAACCGGTCACCGAGGTGCTTCAAGGCATCATATGCGATCTCAGGGGTATTATTTTCTCCCGAGAGGTGACTCAATAACACCCATTTTAAAGCGGGGCCCGCATGTTCAGACAGCAGATTTTCTGCCTGTAAATTTGATAAATGACCAACATCCGAGGCAACCCGTTGCTTCAGATGATAGGGATACGATCCCTCCCAAAGCATTTTTTCGTCATAATTGGTCTCCAGAAACAGCGCATGACAAAGCTTCAGATGGGAGGTTACATTGTTGCAGGGTGAGCCGATATCGGTAAAAACACCGATGTTTATCCCCTCATAATCAATTCGAAATGAAGTCGGTTCTTTCCCGTCGTGATTTTTTAAAATGGGATGAATAATAAATGGGAGCAACATCACCGGTTGGCCGGGTTGAATGAATCTTACTGCAGTTGGTTGATTCGTCAGATATAACGATTGATAGGTTCCTTTGGTCATATAAACCGGAATATCCAGTTTTTTCCCAAGTACACGTGCACCACAAACGTGGTCGTTGTGTTCATGTGTAATGAAGATCCCCCTGAGTCTGGATGGGTTAAGACCTTTCATTTTCATCCGGATAAGGATCTGTTTGCAATTGATCCCGGCATCAACAAGAATGGCATCTTCTTTATTTCCAATATAATAGCAATTTCCATTACTGCCTGAAGCCAATGCGCATATCTCAATCATCTGTTCTGTTTTATCCGGCAAATTTAAGATTTAATGGATTAGCTGAACCATTCAGCATTAAAATGCAAAGTTAAAGTTGTGAACTGACAGGGTTAAAAAATATTTCTGCCAATTAATGAACCGATCAGTTGTTCACGGCAGGCTTCTGAAATTACCAGTTTGTGTTTCCCGATGATTGCCAGATTACCCTCGATGTGATCGATCCTTTGCAGGTTGATAATGGCAGACCGGTGTATCTTCTGAAATAATTGCCCTTTAAGTTTCTCTTCCCAGTTTTTCAGAGTCCCATGAGTGATGAGCTTTTTATCTGTACAGCAGACTGTTGTATAATCACCGCATGATTCAACATAAAGGAGATCATCAAGATCGATCTGGTAGATCCGCTTGTTGGCCTTTACAGTGATTTTCCTTGTCAAATTTACACCTGGCCTGGCGAAAAGTTTTTCCTTGGCCTTGTTAACCGATTTATAAAACCGTTCGAAAGAGAAGGGTTTCAGGAGAAAATCGACCACCTCAAGATCAAAACCGTCGACCGCATATTGCGGATAGGCCGTGGTGATGATCACCAGTGGGGGGTGGACAAGGGTGCGTAAAAAACTGATCCCCGACATTCCCGGAAGATTGATATCCAGAAAGATCAGGTCGGTTGTATTTTTATCGAGAAAAGTCAGGGCTGAAAAAGGATCTTCAAACGAACCATCACATACCAGGTCCGGACACTGCGAAATGTTGCGTTGCATGATCTCCCTTGCCGCAGGTTCATCTTCAATGATAATACATTTGATCGTCATATCGTCTACCCTAAATCAATTTTCAGTTCCGCGTTAAACAGATCCCCCTCTTCCGAAAACCTCAGCTGGTGTTTACCGGGATACAACAAATTTAATCTTTTTTCGACATTGATGATACCAATTCCTCCCTGACCATTATTCAGCAGATTTTCACGCCGTTCCACAGGATTT
>JAHEYS010000512.1 GCA_023251475.1 Prolixibacteraceae bacterium | reverse complement strand
TCCAAACGATGAACAACGATATCCCCATTAACAGGTAAAGTGCAGTCCATACAGGTCCAAAGAGATAATTTGGTGGATTAAACGACGGTTTATGCAATGTTAAATACCAGTCGTGGACCCCTGATGCCGTGGCATACCCGGAAATTCCGCCAATTGCCAGCGGAACAAGCAGGCAAATAATAAATAACGCGATTAATCTGATCGTTTTCATTGTATAATGATTTGAAATTTAGCGCATTGTTAAGTGTATAGCTATTGCATGGCAGCGATTTTACGGATCATCCCTTTGAAGATATATCCATGAAACGGGAGAACGGAAAACCAGTAAATGCGTCCCCAAACACCAAGTGGTCTGAATGTCGCTGTTTGAATCAGTTCGTTTTCGTTGATAATCCTCCATTCCAGCCAGGCTTCACCGGGAAGTTTCATTTCGGCATATAGGAGTAATCTTTTTTCTGCTTTGCTGGCCAGTAATACCCTCCAGAAATCAAGTGATTCACCGGCCGAAATTTCTGACGGGTTTTTCCGTCCCCGCCGCAATCCCGGCCCCCCTGTCAACCTGTCCATAAGACCTCTGATTTCCCAAAGCCAATTGGCGTGGTACCATCCTCTGGTACCTCCGATTGACCATATATTATGCAGGGCCATATCGCAGCACCGGGTGATGTTTATACTCCTTTTATCGACGTAACATCCAAATTTGGGAACCTGTATGTGTTGGGAGATCCCGTTTTTGAGGGTCGTACTGGTGAGGGCATCTTTCCAGCTCGAAACAACCTGATTCTGTTCAATTTTGCCAAAAGCACGCTGAATGGCCTTGTTATAGCCGATCAATTCAATCCCTCCAATCAGCTCGTTCAGATTGTTCTCTTTACAAATTATCTCCACTTTCATGCTATTCACAAGATGTTTTGCAAGTGAATAGGAGGTGGAGGTGACAAAATAGAGCCAATACGAAGAGAGGCGGGGTGACATAACCGGCGCCACCCATATCACCCTTTTTAATCCCCTTACCCTGGCAAATCTTAACAGCATTTGTTTGTATGTGAGTATGTTATTCCCGCCAATATCATAGCTGTTGTTATAAGTGGGCTGATTGTTGAGAACCCCTACCAGGTATTGGATAACGTTCCTGATGGCGATGGGTTGTGAACGGGTATTTAGCCAGCGGGGGGCGATGATCAGGGGTAATTTTTCAACCAGGTCGCGGATGATTTCAAACGATGCGCTGCCGGAACCAATAATAATGCCGGCTTTAAGCGTCGTTAGGGCATATTTATCAGATTTTAAAAGCTCTTCAACATTTTTTCTTGAGTTCAGATGCTTTGACAGTTTGTCATTATTGGTAATTCCACTCAGGTAAATAACCTGAATGGCACTGGTTTGCTCAACCCGCAACCTGAAATTTCTGGCTGATACATCTTCCATCTTTGCAAAATCCCCGACACTGGTCGACATGGAATGTATCAGGTAATAGGCGGCCTCAATGTCAGTGGGGATGCGATCCAATGTTTGTTCATCCAGAAAATTAACCTCAATCACTGAGAGATCAGCGGTAGAATAGCGGTCATGATTAAACCTTGATTTATCACGGACGCAGCAAACCACTTGGTGTCCATTCTCCAGCAGAACTGGTAATAACCTTTGTGCAATATACCCTGTAGCTCCGGTAAGGAGGATTTTCATCAGCAAGATTTTTGTTAGTTAACGTATAAAGTTGGCGAATGTTTAGCAAACGAAAATATAATTACTGTAATGATCGTCAGATTCAAATATATAAAAATTGTTCTCAGTATCCTGGTATTTTGATGTAAAACACTGAAAAAATGGAATTATTTCGAAAAAAACACAAAATAATTGAACGAAATTTTCGAAAAATATCAAAAAGTCAGAATTATTCTAAAAAAGATATCGAAAGGATAAAAAAATAATTCAGATTATGAAAAATTGAAATGAAATATATTAAAATGTTATACAAAATGTAAAAATACAACTATAGTGTAATTTAAAATGAATAAAAACTTATAATTAGTATTTAAAACAGATAAAAAAATGTAAAATTGTAAAAATTATTATTCACCATATTTTAGCAAATTATGAGTAACGAAGCAGAATTGTTTGTAGAAAATTTTATGGTAAATCTGATTGCCAAAAATCCGCATGAAAAAGAGTTTCATCAGGCAGTACAGGAAGTGGTAGAGAGCCTGGCACCGTTTCTTCTGAAGAATCCGGTTTATACAAAGCTGAAGATTCTTGAAAGAATGTCAGAACCGGAAAGAGTGATCATGTTTCGGGTTCCCTGGCTGAACGACAGGGGTGAGGTTGAGATCAACAAGGGTTACCGTGTTCAGATGAATAATGCGATCGGACCCTATAAAGGGGGTTTACGGTTTCATTCATCAGTAAATCTAAGTATCCTGAAATTCCTCGCATTTGAGCAGGTGCTTAAAAACAGTCTCACTACCCTGCCTATGGGTGGGGGGAAAGGTGGTTCAGACTTTAATCCTAAAGGGAAGTCAGATAATGAGGTGATGCGGTTCTGTCAGTCTTTTATGACCGAACTGCAACGCCATATCGGGCCAGATACGGATGTTCCGGCCGGTGATATCGGTGTTGGCGGGCGTGAGATCGGTTTTATGTACGGTCAGTACAAACGACTGCGCAACGAGTTTACAGGCACCCTCACGGGAAAAGGGCTCAACTGGGGCGGAAGTCCTTTGCGTCCTGAAGCCACGGGTTACGGAACGTCCTATTTTGCGCAGGAGATGCTAAAAACAAAAGGCGATTCCATTGCGGGAAAAACCGTGGTTATATCGGGCTCAGGGAACGTTTCACAATATGCCGTCGAGAAGGTGACACAGTTGGGGGGTAAAGTAGTTACTATGTCTGATTCAAATGGTTACATCTATGATCCGGATGGAATCACGCCCGAAAAACTGGCTTATGTAATGGAACTTAAGAATGTATACCGGGGCAGGATCAAAGAGTATGCTGATGAATATCCCGGAGCGAAGTATTTTGAAAACGAGCGTCCCTGGAGCGTAAAATGTGATATCGCTTTACCTTGCGCCACTCAGAATGAACTCCACGGGTTCGATGCTGAAAGGCTTGTTGCCAATGGTTGTATTTGCGTGGCTGAAGGGGCAAACATGCCATCCACTCCTAAGGCTGTGGATGTCTTTATTCAGCATAAGATCCTTTATGGACCCGGAAAGGCCGCAAATGCGGGTGGAGTGGCCACATCGGGTCTCGAAATGACCCAGAATTCGATGCGTATCAAATGGACACCTGAAGAGGTTGATGCCAAATTACTGTCTATTATGCAGAACATCCATCAGGCTTGTGTTGAAAATGGAAAAGAGGCCGATGGCTTTGTCAATTACGTAAAGGGGGCCAATATCAGCGGATTCCTCAAAGTCGCTTCCGCAATGCGTGATCAGGGCCTGGTTTAGGAAAAACAGTTTGCAGGATACCCATAAAAAGAGGGAGTCAGCATTGACTCCCTCTTTTTGTATAAAATTAATTAATTAACCTTGTAATTATCAGTCTCCTCTACT
>JAHEYS010000511.1 GCA_023251475.1 Prolixibacteraceae bacterium | reverse complement strand
GCAGATCGACCGTGAGATTGACCGGCAGAAACGGTTGGCAAATCCCGAATTTAAAGGGGCGTTTCATGAGAAAAAAGTACGTCAATCCAAAAGTTCTTTTAGTTTTAATCAGAAAAGCACTCAGCTCCGTGAGACCAAAAACAAAGGGAAAAAGCGGGGGAGATAATAAATTCAAAGTCGTAAATGCAAAATTTAAATGGCAAATCATTTTTCATTTTTCATTTCCTAATACGCCCGCCCTTTGATCCCTTCAATAAAGTTGATAAACGCTGTATTTACTACCTTGTTCCCCCCCGGAGTCGGATAGTCGCCTGTAAAATACCAGTCACCCAAATCATTGGGGCATGCCTTGTGTAGATTTTCAACTGTCTGGTAGACGATTTCAACTTCCGCTTTACAATCACCTGGTTTCAGCAGTTCTGCAATTTTTGCGGAAATCTGTTCATCGTTAAATGGTTTATAGATCTCTGTTACAAAGTTGACCATCTCCTCTTTGGGCAAATGTTGCTGCTCCTTGCACTTACGGTAAACCCCGTCAATGATTTTTGACCGGCCGCTCTCTTTGAGTAGCGAAATGGCAGCTTCAAATGCAACAAATTTTCCGAGGATGGCCATATCAATCCCGTAACAATCGGGATAACGGATCTGAGGCGCCGATGAGATAATGATGATCTTTTTTGGCTTCAGACGATCGAGTATTTTAAGAATGCTCTGCTTTAGCGTTGTACCTCTTACGATGGAGTCGTCAATCACCACCAGTGTATCGGAGTGATTCTCCACGATTCCGTAAGTCACATCGTAGACATGCCCGACAAGGTCATCCCGGCTTGAGTCATCGGCAATAAAAGTCCTCATCTTCACATCCTTTATCGCAATCTTCTCCATTCGTGGTTGCACGGAGATGATCTCTTCGATATCGGAGTCGGTTATTGCACTACCCAGGGCACGTATTCTCTCCTTCTTCCAGTTGATAAGCTCCGTCCTGATCCCTTCCATCATTCCAAGGAAAGCGGTCTCCGCAGTGTTGGGAATATATGAAAAAACGGTGGTCTTAAGATCGTGATTTACCTTGTCAAGGATGATTGGGGCCAGGAGAAATCCCAGTTTCTTACGTTCAAGATAAATATCCCTGTCAGATCCTCTTGAAAAATAGATCCGTTCGAATGAGCATGACTTACGGATTTGAGGAATCCGCACCATTTCGTGTTTTACCGAACCGTCAGCTTTGATGATCAGGGCGCTGCCTGGTTCAATCTCGTTAACCTGATTCCATCCTACATTCATAACAGTTTGAATCACGGGCCTTTCTGAGGCTACGACCGCAATTTCATCATCGGCATAATAGAAAGCCGGGCGGATACCCCATGGATCGCGAACGACAAATGCATCACCATGTCCGAGAATTCCGCCTATGGTATAACCTCCGTCCCAGTCACGACTTGCCCTTTCAAGGATTTTCCGGATATCCAGTTTTTGCTCAATAAGACCTGAAATCTCTTTGTTTTTATACCCCTCGTTTTTATGTTGTCTGAAAAGAAGTTCATTCTCTTCATCAATAAAATGACCGATTTTTTCAAGAATGGTAACCGTGTCGGTAAAACCTTTGGGATGCTGGCCCAATCCGACAAGCAGATCAAAGAGTTCATCGACATTGGTCAGGTTAAAATTTCCTGCAAGGACAAGGCTGCGTGACCGCCAGTTGTTTTGACGCATCACAGGATGAGTGTACTCAACGCTGTTACGGCCAAAAGTTCCGTATCTGAGGTGACCCAGGTAAACTTCGCCTGCAAAGGGAAGATTCTCTTTAGCCCAAACCGGATCGTGAAAACTTTGTGGAAACTGAGTTGCAGCGTGGTTAAACTCCTTATAAATCTTTCCGAAAACATCTTTAATCGGATTTGGATCGACAGAACGGTGGCGGAAAATATACTCCTGCCCGGGTGATACATCGATCTTTACCCCTACCGCACCTGCGCCATCCTGACCTCGGTTGTGCTGCTTTTCCATCAAAAGATAAAGCTTGTTTACCCCATATTGCCAGGTTCCATATTTTAAGCGGTAATATTCCAGCGGTTTAAGTAATCTTATCAGGGCAATTCCACACTCGTGTTTTATTTGTTCGCTCATCCTGGATAATTCCGGTTTAATTATTTGTAGTGTAATTTATAAGTTCCGGAAAGGCAATATCGTCGGAAACAATAAAAGCATTTGGAAATCTGTTAAGCAGTGATTTCTGCATTTTCAACGCTTCACTTTTCGTCCTGAAATTTCCAACCCTCACAATAAAATCAGGTGATTTAAAAAACAGATATGTTTTGATGTCGGGATTGGAAGAGAGGAATTCTGTCTTGACTTTAATGGCCTGATTATGCGCGTTTCCGCCTGATCCGAAATAAATTTGTAACCTGAAACCGCTCATCGTGCCACTCCTCTTGTTTTGGTCTGCCAGTTTCCTGAGCAGATCGTTAATCCTGGGATCACACTGAATATTCAATTTTTCCCAAATCATCAGTGAATCTGCACTTTTCTGCTGATCCTCCCGGGATATTCGCGGGTTATTTGCAGAAAATCCAATGAAAGTCACCATTAACAAAAGCAGGACGATTGCATATTTCATATTCCTGTATTTTTTGATCTGCAAATATAAGCAAATTCAAATGGCCTGAAAATAAAGTCTGGGCGACTCTGTTAATTGATCATTAACTTTTGTATCCAACTGGTTCAATGTGAAATATTGCGATATCCGAAATCGGGCCAATATTTTGATTTGAATTATTTTAATTCTCTTTTCTTCCCGGGAATGCTTAAATGGTGATAACTTTGCAGCTAAAATTTAAAGGATCAGAATACAAAATATTTAGTTTAAAATTTGTTTTCAATGAGTGATTTAATAAATGATTTTCGCTCCTACAGGGAGAAAATGAACGAAAAAATTCTCGCCTCGGATAATAAGGTGATGAAAAGGATTTATAATATCGATACCAACACCTATATGGAAGGGGCGCTTACCTCCAAAACCAAGGAGATGCTCGGACTCGTCAGTTCAATGGTACTCAGGTGCGACGACTGTGTGAAATATCACCTCGAGAAGTGCATTGAATTAGGGATGACCAGAGCGGAGCTTTTCGAGATATTTTCAGTGGCCAACCTGGTCGGAGGGACAATCGTAATCCCCCACACCCGCCGGGCGCTTGAATACTGGGAAGCATTGGAGGCAGAAAAGGTCTGAAAAATGCAAAGTGCAAATTGAAAAATGCAAAGTGAAAAACTTATACGAATGGCAGAGGCAAAAACCATAGAACTATTGGCGCCTGCAAAAAATCTCATTTGCGGTCGTGCTGCCATTTCTCATGGAGCTGATGCGGTTTATATCGGTGGTCCTAAATTCGGGGCCCGCGAGGATGCCGGTAATTCTTTGGAGGATATTGAAAAACTGGTGTCGGAGGCACGGATTTTTGGCGTAAAAGTGTTTGTTGCATTAAATACCATCCTGTACGACAGTGAACTGGAGGAGGTCAGCCGGCTGATCAAAAAATTGTATGAAATAGGTATTGATGC
>JAHEYS010000231.1 GCA_023251475.1 Prolixibacteraceae bacterium | reverse complement strand
ACTTTATAACAATGGTTTGTAAAAACCATCATCTGTGATATAGCGGTATTGAATTTCAGGTCTCTGATATCGTCACTTACCTTCCGGATCGTCTGATGAAGAATTTTTAAAGTATCCTTGCTCTCTTCTCCTTCTGCAATATTCTCCTGTTCACCGAAAAAGGCGACGACACGGCGCAGAAAATTGTAAACCCCCTTAACCCCGTTTTCTGTCCACGGTTTTGTGGCGTCGAGCGGGCCAATAAACATCTCGAAAAGACGAAGGGAATCGGCGCCGTAGTTATTCACAACATCGTCGGGATTGACCACATTTTTAAGTGATTTCGACATCTTGGCAACAATCTGGCGCAATTCCTCACCAGTAACCAAACTGAAAAATTTCCCTTCACGTTCCTCCACCTGATCTGATGGTACCTTCGACCCTGAGGCTGTCTCATAGGCAAATGCCAGGATCATTCCCTGATTAAACAGTTTCTGGAACGGTTCATTGGTTGAGACGATTCCCAGATCAAAAAGTACCTTATGCCAGAACCGGCTGTAAAGCAAATGTAAAACGGCATGTTCAGCGCCACCAACATAAAGGTCAACAGGCATCCAGTAATTCTCGGCGATTTTGCTGAACGGTTCGTCATTGTTTCCGGGATCTGTAAACCGCAGATAGTACCAGCACGAACCTGCCCATTGTGGCATTGTATTGGTTTCGCGGCGCCCTTTTCTTCCGTTTTTATCGGTCACAATCAGCCAATCTCCGGCGTTGGAAAGTGGCGATTCGCCCGTTTCACCGGGCATATATTTCTCAACTTCAGGAAGAGGTAGTGGTAATTCATTGTCATTCAATACGCTTACCTCTCCGTCTTCCCAATGGATTACAGGGAATGGTTCTCCCCAGTATCTTTGGCGACTGAATAACCAATCGCGTAATTTATAGTTGATCGTTGGTTGTCCGAGGCCATTCGATTCAAGCCAGTTGGTAACTGTCCTGATTCCCTCTTCTTTTGAAAGGCCGTTGATCCCGATGCCAAGTTCATTATTCGAAGAGTTAATATAGGCGCCATCTTCGGTCCAGCAAGCTTCCCCGTTAAGTACCTTGGTGCGGATCTCTTCAGGGGCATTTTTAGGATCGAGGATACAAATGATGGGGATATTAAAAGTCTGGGCAAATTCAAAGTCACGGGTGTCATGAGCAGGAACTGCCATGATGGCGCCTGTTCCATAACCCATTAATACATAGTCAGCTACCCATATCTGTATTTTAGAGCCATTAATCGGATTGATTGCATATCTGCCGGTGAATACGCCGGTCTTTCCTTTTGCAAGATCGGTTCTGTCGAGATCGCTTTTTAAAGCAGCATTGAGGATATATGCCTTTACCGCTTCACGCTGATCAGGAGTCGTAATTTCATCTACAAGTTCATGTTCAGGGGCTACAACCATATAGGTTGCGCCGAACAGCGTATCGGGCCGGGTGGTGTATACGCGCAATTTCCGGTCAGTCCCATCAATGGTGAAATCAACTTCAGCGCCTGTAGAACGGCCGATCCAGTTACGCTGCATGTCTTTTACCCCTTCGGGCCAGTCGAGCTCATCCAACCCCTCCAACAGCCGTTCGGCATAATGAGGAATACGTAACATCCACTGTTTAAGATAGCGGCGTTCAACCTCTTTTGTTCCGCATTTTTCGTGCGATCCATCGTTGAGTACCTCTTCGTTGGCACATACTGTTTTGCAGTTACGGCAATACCAGACCTGGGCATTATCGTAATAAGCCAGTCTTTTGGTCCCGATATAATTTTGCACTGCTCCCTTTCCCTGAATTTTAATCTCATCAGGAATTGGCAATTCACTGATATGCCTCCCCTTGTTTTGCTCCGTGTCAAACCAGGTGTTGAACAGCCGGATAAAAATCCACTGGGTCCATTTAAAATAGTTCGGGTCGGTGGTATTGATTTCACGTTCCCAGTCATAGCTCAAACCTAAGGATTGAATTTGGCGGCGGAACGTATCACAGTTTTTCTGAGTAGTGATGGCAGGATGGGTCCCGGTCTGAATCGCATATTGTTCGGCCGGAAGACCGAACGCGTCCCAGCCCATGGGATGAAGTACATTAAATCCGTTGGCTCTCTTGTACCGGCAAATAATATCGGTTGCAGTATAACCTTCCGGATGACCAACATGCAATCCTGCACCCGAAGGGTAGGGGAACATATCAAGACAATAGAATTTCGGTTTGTTCAGGTCAATCCCTGTTTTGAATGTTTTGTTGTCGGCCCAGTATTGCTGCCACTTCTCCTCAATCGCTTTGAAATTATAATCCATCACTATAGCGCGTATTCGTTCATTTTCAATTAAGCTGCGAAATTAACGCTTTATTCGCTCTCAAACTCCGACAGTGCAAAGATTTGTGCAAAAATATAGTCACTGAGCACTCAATTCGTCCTTCCTGAAGATGATCTTCGGCTTTCTTCCCTCTCAATCGGTTTTCTCACCAACCGGATTGGCGGTAAAATTTGGGCGCTGACAACGCTGATATATATCATGAAAATTAATAAACATGTCAGATATCACTATTTGAAATATTATAATGTGCTGAGATATTGAATTATAACGTTTTGTCGATTTAGGCGCTTTTTCGTCAGGTTGAAAAAGAAATCTGTAAATTTGAATGTATTTACAGAAGTACAAAGATTGACCTAAAGATGAATTTAATTGATCAAAAACTTAAAAAATTTTTAAGATGAATGCCGGAATCGATATTTTTATGGAGGGGCTAAAAGCCCGGACGCCTGGTGAATTAGAATTTCATCAGGCCGTTTTGGAAGTTGTGGAATCTGTCTGGGATGTTTATGATGCCAATCCACGCTATAAGCAGGCAAAAATTCTGGAGCGGATGGTTGAGCCCGAACGAACTATTATGTTCAGGGTCCCATGGAGCAATGACAAGGGTGAAATTGAAATTAACCGCGGGTACCGTGTTGAATTCAACAGCGCCCTTGGACCATACAAGGGGGGTCTGCGGTTCCACAGAAGCGTCACCTTAAGTATATTGAAATTTCTTGGTTTTGAACAGACGTTTAAAAACAGTCTTACCACACTTCCGATGGGTGGCGGTAAAGGGGGTTCCGATTTCAGTGCAAAGGGACGCAGCGACAGTGAAATTATGAGGTTCTGCCAATCGTTTATGACTGAGCTCTTCCGCCATATTGGTCCAAATACAGACGTTCCTGCAGGTGATATTGGCGTAGGTGGTCGTGAGATTGGTTTTCTTTTCGGTCAGTACAAACGGATCAGGAATGAGTTTACCGGCGTTCTCACGGGTAAAGGACTGGGTTGGGGCGGCTCTTTAATCCGTCCCGAAGCAACCGGATACGGGGCTGTTTACTTTGTTCAGCATATGTTAAAGGAGATGGGCAAAGAGGTGAAGGGTAAAACTTTCAGCGTATCAGGGTTTGGAAATGTAGCCTGGGGGGCGATCTGTAAAATTAACGAATTGGGGGGCAAGGTCGTAACCATCTCAGGTCCTGACGGATATATTTATGATCCGGATGGCATTTCAGGCAGTAAAGTGGATTATTTACTCGAATTGCGCGAAAGTAACAACGACGTGGTTGCACCCTATGCGGAAGAATTTGGTGCTGAATTTATCCCAGATACCAAACCATGGGAAAGGAAGGTTGACATTGCCCTGCCTTGTGCAACGCAAAATGAGCTTGACGAATCGGATGCCCTGAAATTAATGGAGAATGGCTGTTTTCTGGTTGCTGAAGTTTCCAATATGGGATGTACTTCCGGCGCAGTAAATTGCTTTGTAAACAACAAATTCACCTTTGCTCCGGGTAAGGCTGTCAATGCCGGTGGAGTAGCTGTCTCAGGTCTGGAAATGTCGCAAAACAGCATGCGTTACAACTGGACAAGTAAAGAGGTTGATAAACGGCTTCACCTCATTATGCAGGATATTCATGACACTTGCACAAAACATGGTAAATCGGGTGACTATATTAACTATGTAAAAGGTGCCAACGTTGGTGGGTTCGTAAAGGTTGCCGAAGCGATGCTGGCACAGGGGCTGGTGTAGTGAATGTGCTAATGTGCTAATGTGGTAATGTGCTAATGTGGTAATGTGCTAATGTGGTAATGTGGTAATGTGGCGCTATGCCAATTCAACAATTCAAACTGGAATATCCAAATTTAAATAAGATAAAAAATCCCGGATGTTGTAACCCGGGATTTTTATGATTTCTAAATTAAAAAAATTAGATAATCAGCTTATACCCTTTGCCATGGACATTAATGATTTCAATCCCCTCCTCCGATTTCAAGTGCTTACGGAGTTTGGTGATATATACGTCCATACTGCGGGCATTAAAATAGTTGTCGTCAACCCATATCGTTTTGAGTGCAAAGTTTCTTTCCAGGATCTTATTGGCATTGACGCACAATAATTTGAGCAGGTCAGACTCTTTGGTGGTCAGTTTCGTATTTTCATTGGCGTCTGACAGGGTCTGTTTACGTGCATCAAAGATAAATCGTCCAAGTTTAAATACCGATTGTGCGTTGTCTCCTTCGCCTCCACTCCTTCGTAAAATGGCTTCTATTCTGAACAAAAGCTCCTCCATACTGAAAGGTTTGGTCATGTAATCATCGGCGCCGATTTTGAACCCTTCAAAAACATCCTCCTTCATGCTTTTGGCAGTGAGAAAAATAATCGGGATATCTGAATTGAGCATTCTGATATCCTTTGCTAAAGTGAATCCATCTTTTTTTGGCATCATTACATCAAAGATGCAAAGGTCATACTGATTTTTCTGAAATCCTTTGTAGGCAACTTCCCCATCGGGATAGAGGTCCGTGTCGTAACTTTTGGCAATAAGATACTCTCTGAGCAGAAGCCCAAGATTTTCGTCATCCTCGGCGAGAATCACTCTAATTTTCTTTTCCATAATCCTGAATGTTTTTTAATGGGAAATACAACCTGAAACGGGTACCCTTCCCTAAGGTACTATCTACTTTAATTTTACCGTTATGAACGTCAATTATTCGTTTTACATACGACAATCCAAGTCCGAATCCCTTAACATTATGTACATTACCTGTTGGGACCCGATAGAATCGCTCGAAAATCTGAGACTGGTGTTCCTTGGGGATTCCGATACCGTTATCTTTAACCTGAACAATGGCCCACCCGTTTTTGTTTTCAGTCGAGAGCTCAATCAGCGGATTTGACTTACTGTATTTTACGGCATTATCCAGCAAGTTGAAAATTACATTGGTAATATGGATCTCATCACCCCGGATCAACGGATTTTCAGCCTGCATATCGGTTTTCAATTCCCCGTTTTCGTTCGAAACCCTGATTTCGAAATTCGCGGCTACCGATTCCACCAGTTTATTCAAATCAATCTGTGTGAACTTTAATTTTAACCTTCCTTCGTTGAAGACTGCCATTTGCAACACCTTCTCAACCTGATTGCTTAACCGTTTACTCTCATCAAAAATCACACCAGAAATATGATCAACCGTTGACTGGGATAACGAAACGGATGTATCGCGTAACATCTGTGAAGCGAGTGAGATCGTTGAAATGGGTGTTTTCAGTTCATGAGTCATATTATTGATAAAATCATTCTTTATCTGCGATATTTTTTTCTGACGCAGGATTATCTGAAGCGTCACAATAAATATCCCGATAATCATCAACGTCAGAATCAGTGACGGAAAGACCAGGAAGGAGGTTGATTTAAAGAAATTATTATTTTGACCAGGGAAATAGATACAAAGATAATCCGGTTTAATAAGGGCATCATCAGGCAGAAGTAATCTTTTGTATGGTTTTGAACTCTTTGTTGGTTTGTAATCTTTGCTCCCCATGATATAGGCATTTTTACCATCAATCTGAGTTAAAATGGCATACTTGTAATCGAGGTAGATATCATTTCTTTTTAATGCTGAATCCAATGCCATTGCCAGGATATCAGGGGGAAATCTTAAGGACAGGGGCAGTTCGGATCTCTCTTTCATAAAAATCTGGTACCTCAGCTTCTGAGCATCCTGCGCGCTTTTTCTGTTGTACCCGTGCTGGAAACTCTGAACCTGACTCTGGTAAAAGAAATTTGACTGCTCACTGATTCCCCCGCCACTGGTTGAACTGGAAAACCTCCGGTAGACCGAAAATTCACCGCTCTTCTCCAGCGCCCCTAAAGGTAAAACAGGGTCAGAGTTTGGAAATAGTCCGGATGAATTCGACGGCCAGTCACTCTCGTCGGCATCAAGGGCATAAAACTGATTGATTTCAAAATAATCAATATATTCAGTGACCTCCTGCAGGGCTTTGTAAACCTGTGTGCTGAAATTTTTCTCCTGGAGTTCTGCTGTATGTTTAATGGTGATCATCTGTACAACAATCAAAGATGCTGCAGCGATGGCCATTACCACACTTAAAGTATAAATCATTCTTCTACTCATCGAAGCAAAGATAAAGCTATTAATGAATCGTGGCAGTTCTCCTTAACATTATTTAACTTAGGAACTTAAAAGCTGAAATAAATGCTTAAACAATGTTACGGATATTCGTGCTAACCGGTAAAAACTCCCCGCCAACTGGTAGTTTTAAGGAGGAGACGTAAAGCGGATCATATAAAGCAATGGTGAATATTATGATCTTTTTTTAATGACCGATCCCTGAATCAATAAAACATACCCTGACTAAACTATATTTAGCTTATTGTTGCCGGAAGTCAGATATGGAGGTTAATCAGCGCCTTGCAGGCAGAACTTTGCTGGGCCTCTTTTTTTGAATATCCCTCGCCGGTGCTGATGATCCTGCCATCGATGCTGATCACCGAAACAAACGGAAGATGCTTATGACCTGGATCTGGATTTTCATGGGTATCGAACTCAACCTCTCTTTTATTTTTTTGCCCCCACTCAATCAACTGGCTTTTGTAATTATTGTCACTGCGCTCCAGTTCCTGAATATCGACATGAACAGAGAGTACTTTTCTGATGACGAAATGTTTGGCTCCCTGATAACCCTTGTCGAGATAGATCGCTCCGATGAATGCTTCAAATACGTCTCCAAAAATATGGCTCGAGTCGTTGACTGAATTGGTATTGGAATTGACAAAATGGTGAAGTCCGAGCTTAAAGGTCAGCTGGGTAAGAAAACTCCTGTTGACAATACGTGACCGCATCTGAGTCAGAAATCCCTCATCTTTGCGTGGAAAACGATTATAGAGAAAATCCGCAACTATTGCCCCGAGTACTGCGTCACCTAAATATTCAAGCCGCTCATTATTAATTGGTTGTCCCATCAGGTCGGTAGAGGATGCCGACCGGTGGATAAAAGCAAGATCATATAGACGGAGTTTTAGCGGACTAAATCCGGTAGTTGCTTTTATAAATGAATAAAACTCTTTTCTTGGAGAAGAAAAGAGTTTTATTCTATACCTCAAATCTCGTAACACTTTACTAAGAAAGTTTTTTGAAGATTACTGTTCCATTATGACCGCCGAATCCAAAGGTGTTACTTAAAACATAGTTGAGTTCGCGTTTCCTGGCTTTATTAAAAGTGAAATCAATTCTTGGATCAATTTCAGGATCAAGTTCAAACTGGTTGATCGTTGGTGGAACAATGCTATCCCTCATTGCAAGAATTGCGGCAATTGCTTCAACGGCTCCGGCTGCTCCTAAAAGGTGGCCGGTCATTGATTTGGTTGCGCTAATGCTTACATCATAAATATGATCGCCAAACACCTTGCGGATTGCTTTGGGCTCGGCGATGTCACCAAGACCTGTAGATGTTCCGTGAACATTGATGTAGTCAATATCGGTCGGCTTCAGACCGGCATCTTCCAATGCCCTTCTCATTACCAGTGAAGCGCCGCCACCTTCCGGATCGGGAGCCGTCATGTGATATGCATCGGTCGACATCCCAATTCCCACCAGTTCGGCATAGATGGTAGCACCACGTCTTACTGCATGTTCATACTCCTCGAGGATCAAAGCGCCGCCACCTTCCGCCATCACAAATCCGTCACGTCCAACATCAAATGGTCTGGAGGCAGTTTTAGGATCATCGTTACGGGTAGATAAGGCACGCATTGCGTTAAACCCTCCAACGCCTGCTTCATTGATGGCAGATTCTGAGCCGCCTGCAATAAAAATATTTGCCTTTCCCAGTCGGATATAGGTCGCCGCGTCAATCATGGCATGAGTAGCCGATGCACAGGCAGTTACCGTTGTGATGGTTGGTCCGCGGAATTTATACTTCAGTGCGATATTTCCGCTGGCCATATTGGCAATCATCTTTGGGATAAAAAACGGAGAGAATCTTGGATTCTCAGGCATCTGGTTATACTCAGTTACAACCTGTAAAAAAGTATTCAGACCGCCAATTCCTGCACCCCAGATAACGCCACACTCATCTTTGTCGATCTTTTCAAGATCAAGCCCGGAATGTTTGATCGCCTGAGCTGCTGCAATATATGCAAATTGCGCATACATATCATGCTTGGGAATTTCTTTTCTCTCGAGGTATTCGCCCGGGTCGAAATTCTTAACTTCACAGGCAAACTGAGTTTTGAACCTGGAGGCATCAAAACGAGTAATGGGGCCGGCACCGCTAACCCCATTGCACAGATTTTCCCAGAATTCCTCTACATTCTTACCAAGCGGGTTTATCGTGCCCAAACCGGTTACAACAACTCGTTTTAATTCCATAGTAAGCTTTTGAGCCCTTTATTAGTGAAAAACTGGATTACTTCGCGTTTTCAGTGATGTAATTAATAGCATCGCCAACTGTTCCGATTTTTTCAGCCTGATCATCGGGGATAGCAATGTTGAACTCTTTTTCAAATTCCATAATTAACTCAACAGTATCGAGAGAATCGGCACCTAAATCGTTGGTGAATGATGCCTCTGGCGTAACTTCGCTTTCATCAACACCTAGTTTATCAACAATGATCGCTTTTACTTTAGCTGAAATGTCAGACATGATTTTTTAAATTTTTACGTTAATACTATTACTAAATTTACTCGCTGATTTCTTTTTTAATTCAGCGAGTGCAAAGAAACGAAGAAAGGATTTTATCTTCCAAATATTTAGACAAGAATCTATTATTTTAGGGGTGAAAATAACCGTCCTAAGTTTTATTTAAAACATTTTGTTCGAATATTCTAATTTTAAAAGTTTGTAATATATTGTTTATGAAAAATATAGCTATATTTGCTTCAGGATCGGGCAGTAATGCCGAGAATATTATCGTTTACTTCAAAAACCACCCTATGGTGAGGGTTGATTCGGTATGGTCAAATAAAAGGGGGGCTTTTGTTCTGACTCGTGCTCAAAATCTCGGTGTCGAGTCCCATTATTTTACCCGCGAGGAGTTTCTCGGACCCGCGATGATCACCGAATTGCAAAACCGAAACATCGGTCTGATCGTCCTGGCCGGCTTCCTTTGGCTGGTTCCACCTCATTTTGTAGACGCTTTCACCATTATTAATATACATCCCGCACTTTTGCCTGCTTACGGCGGTAAAGGGATGTACGGCTCAAGTGTTCATGAGGCGATTGTACACAATCAGGAAAAAGAGTCTGGCATTACCATCCACCTGGTTAATAAAGAGTATGATAAAGGTGAACACCTGCTGCAGGCGAAATGCCCCGTCTTTCCTGAAGATACCGCCGATACCCTGGCCGCACGAATTCATGAACTGGAATATAAATATTTTCCAAAGGCAATAGAGGATTATCTTAATCGGTGCGGATCGTGAAAACTAAATCTGCAAAAGTGGTTTAAATATTCTGTAAAAATTGATATTCAAATGAAGCATCCCCCTTACCTTTTGCCTGGTGATAAAGTTGCAATCGTATCACCGGCCGGCAAAATAGAACAGAAAATCGTTGAACGTGGAGCTGAATTACTGAGGCAACAGGGATTTCGTGTCGAAATTGGGGAGCATGCTTTTGATGAAGCGGGTGTCTATGCCGGTTCCGATCCGGTTCGTTCAGCCGATATGCAGAGGGCCCTTGATGATCAGTCGGTGAAGGCCATATTTTTCTCCCGCGGAGGATACGGATCCATCCGGACTCACCTCCATTTGAACTGGTCCGCTTTTTTTAAAAAGCCGAAATGGCTCATCGGATTCAGTGATGTTACCGTTTTTCATGCCTACCTTACCAATCATAAAATTGCTTCCTTACATGGCGTAATGACAGCATGGTTCGAAAAAGAGGGGGAACTGACAGGAAGTTTTTTGCAGATGATGGAACTTTTAAAGGGGAATACTCCGGATTATCCGGTTATACCGCACGAATTAAACCGAAATGGTGTTGCATCAGGAATCCTCACCGGAGGTAATTTATCGATCATCCAAAGCCTCAGAGGTACTCCGCTGGATATCTCACCCAAAGGAAAAATCCTCTTTATCGAAGACATTGATGAACACCATTATCATCTTGACCGGATGATGCTTAATTTGAAAGCCGGGCATGTGCTTGAACGGCTCTCCGGATTGATCGTGGGGTATTTTACGGAAATAAAAGATGGTGAAACACCCTATGGTAAAACACCTTATGAAATAGTAAGCGAGGCAGTTGCCCCTTATCACTATCCGGTTGTCTACGGTTTTCAGGCGGGGCACGAACTTCCAAATTATCCTTTGATCATGGGGGCCAGGATTACAATGGATGTGACAAAAGAGGGGGTGATTATTCGAAAATTATGATGTGATGATAACTCCACCAGACGACCTTGGGAAAAAAGGGGAAGAGATAGCGGTCGCCT
>JAHEYS010000060.1 GCA_023251475.1 Prolixibacteraceae bacterium | reverse complement strand
CGACCTCTATCGCCTGAACTCAGGAATCAGGGAATCTTTCAGAACAGAAAATAACCTGGTAATGTTTGCAGAAGAGAATTTCAGCTTCCTGATCAATTCTTTACTTGCAACAGGATTACCATTACCCGGTGAATGGGACCTTCCCCGGTTTGTACGCGACGTTTCGAGAGTATTGAATAAGAATCATCTCTATCTGGCGGCAAAAGTGACGATTCATCTGATTCCGGGAATATCAGGAACAGACTATCTTTTTTCTGCCGAAGAGCTTCCACGGGGGTTTTACCCCGTCAATGAGGGGGGATCGTTAATCGACTTCTATCGTGGCGGGGCAAAATCGCCCTCCGGATCTGCCCCCTATGAGCCCTCAAGTCGTTTTCTTTGGAGTGAAGCAACGCGAAAGGCAATCCACAATGGAAAAAACAATCTGATTATTTCAAACAGCAAAGGATTTGCCTGTGAATCAATCGGAGGTACTTTTGGCTATCTGACCGGAGATTCAGCTTTCTTCCCCTCCCCTGAATCGAACGGCTACTCCCCTCCTATCCTTGGGGTGGTCATCGAATGTGCCGAAAAATGTGGCTTCAAAATCGTTGAAAAAGGGGAGATCAGCGATGAAGAGCTGCTCAGCGCCGATGAATTGTTCCTGATCGACAACTGTCTCGGAATTCAACCTGTGCTGGGTTTGAGCACCCGCAGGTATTATGTAAACGGCGTTATTACCATTGCCACGAAACTGAGTGAGACCGCGAAAAATGAACATCTATCCATTCCCGATATCAGAATTGGGAATTAAGGCAATGATAAAAAGGTTTATCTTCATATTTTCACAGACAAGCCTTTCGAATTTGCCCTAAAAAGCCGGAAAGGCTTCGGGACAGGAAACAAATTTCATCAACTCCGGAGTTATTTGGGAGAAATTGCTCACCCCAAACAGGCAGTAGCAGGCGCTGCGTATAAAAGTGCACACTTAATACTCCAAATTAAAAGCTCAAAAGGGGAAATTGCTCCCTGAGGACAGCGATGCAGAATCGCTGATGACAATTAATTATTTATAATAACTATCTTTAGATGATCATTCAATTAAACTGATGCATATCGTAACTTTGAAAAGGTTATATGACTGACACATTAACATTCGGACTATTATGTCTGACCTCCTTTTTCACGTTGATTAATCCGCTGAGCACGATGCCGATATTCATGACAATGACCGCAGAATTGTCTGAACATGAAAGGAATAACACTGCAAGAAAGGCTTCTGTTATCGCCTTGGCAACCATTGTTTTATTTGCCCTCACGGGGCAGTTGCTGTTTAAGTTCTTCGGCATCTCGGTCAACAGTTTCAGGATTGTGGGGGGTGTTATCTTCTTTATTATGGGGATGGACATGCTCCAGGCAAGATTGGGGCAGGTGAAAATAAAAGACTCCGAGGTAAAAAGTTATGTGAATGATATCTCCATTACCCCCCTGGCAATTCCGATGATTTGTGGTCCCGGGGCGATTACAAACGCAATTGTTTTGATGGAGGATGCAAACAATATTCTGAAAAAAATAATCCTTTTCAGCGCTATTTTTATTATCATGCTCATTACCTGGATCATTCTCTACAGTTCGTCAAAAATCATCAGGGTTTTAGGACAGACCGGGATTAATGTTATGATGAGATTAATGGGGTTAATTATGATGGTTATTGCCGTGGAGTTCTTCTTCAGCGGACTTAAACCAATTATCATGGAGATGGTAAAAGGTTGAACAATAACTTTTAAATAATTGAAATTTTAACGTTCTAATTGGATCTTCATAAATTGCATAAAATCAATCAAATAAGGCATTGATCCGTCAGCTGACGGAGAACATTAGTAATTGACAATTACTAAGAGGGTCCTAAATACGGAATTTAAAAATTAATTTAGTAAGTTAAATCCTTTCGGGAGATGGAAAGATTAATTGCATTCGGAGTTTTAAGTATACCAATTATCCTGTTATCATGGCGAACGCTTTTTGAGGTTAAAAGTCATGGCTTTTACCGCTTTTTCAGCTGGGAATGTATCTTATGGCTCCTGGTTTCGAATGTAAGTTACTGGTATAATGATCCGTTTAGCATTCAGCAACTCGTTTCGTGGATATTCCTGTTCTTTTCGGTTTATCTGGTCATCTCAGGTGTGATTCAGTTAAAAAAGGGGAGAACGGGTCAAAGTAGGCGGGATGAAAAGGACCTCTTTCCTTTTGAAAAGACTTCCGGACTGGTTGAAACTGGTATATACAGGTACATCAGGCACCCCATGTACGCCTCGCTGCTCTTCTTAACATGGGGCATCTTCCTGAAACAAATGACTTATTTACTGCTAATTACAGCGCTGACATCCACTGTATTTCTCTTTCTGACTGCGCTGTATGATGAAAAAGAGTGCACTGGGTTCTTTGGAGAAAAGTATACTGCCTACATGAAACGGACAAAAAGGTTTGTCCCGTTTCTTTGGTAATATTCTTAGTTTGTATTAGGATCTTCAGGGAAATTCAGCCAGGTCTCGTATTTTTTGCCCGCTTTTTTAACACTTTCGAACCAGAAATTCCGGTTGCTTTGCATCACCATTTTTGTGTCCACATCAGCTACGAGCCATGAATTTTCAGTAATCTCATTTTCGAGTTGGCCGGCGCTCCATCCCGAATAACCTACGAAAAACTTTACCTGTTCACCGCTTGCATTTCCTGACAGAATAACCGATTTCAACGCTTCAAAGTTGCCCCCCCAATACAACTCATCCTTTATCTGGAGACTCCCCTCAACTTTGTCTCCAAGCGTATGGATGTAAAAGAGGCTGTCGTTACCAACGGGACCTCCGATATAGATCTCAGGTATAATACCGGGGGATATATCGAACAACTCATTGATCTTTGATCCAAAGGGTTTATTCAAAATAAATCCCACCGCTCCAGTGGCTGAATATTCAACCAGAAGGACCGTCGACCGGCTGAAGAAGTTTCCGGGTAAAAATGGTTCTGAAATAAGTATCCTCCCTTTTTTTGGAGCCAACCTGCGATCTATTTTGAAAAAATCAAAATCGGGTTTCATAATTCAAGTCTTTACTACTTTTCGATGATCACGAAAATATCCTCGTTCTTTTTCTTCATCAGAAACTGCTCCCTGGCAAATTTCTCAAGGTTCTTCGAACTGGTCTGAAGTTCTTTCAACCGTTCACTGTCAGCCAGGATCTTCTCCCTGTAATAATTGCATTCTACCCGGTATCTCTTCAGCTTATTGAGATTCTGACGCATAAACAGGATATTGTGCTCGTCAAAAAAGATCATCCAGAAACAAAAACCTACAAATACAACCATGTATTTGTTTGCAAATGTTTTGAATAATTTTTTTGAGAAATTCGGTTTCATACTTAACTGCCTATTTAAATACAAAATAACAGATTCCCCGACAAAATAAAAAGAAAAACCTTTAAAACTTCTTTACCAATACCAAAGGTAGGGGTAAAGAAGTTGGTCAACCGGGAAAAAGATTTGTTAAAGCAGTTAATCAATATCGGGTAGAAAATTCGGATACATAAAATCGGTGGCAGGGACAAAGGTCTCTTTTACAGTCCGGATCGAAACCCAGCGAAGCATATTAAAAACAGAACCTGCCTTATCATTGGTACCTGATCCTCTTGCCCCACCAAATGGCTGCTGTCCCACAACTGCACCTGTCGGCTTGTCGTTAATATAGAAATTGCCCGCAGCATTACTCAGTCTTTTGGCCATCCGCTCAATCGAATACCTGTTCTGTGAAAATATTGCGCCGGTAAGGGCATAGGCAGAAGTGTTATCCACCAGGGTCAGCGTCTCTTCCAACCGCTCATCCGGGTAAACATATATCGTGACAACAGGGCCAAAAAGCTCCTCTTTCATTGTGATATAGTCGGCTTTTTTGGCAAGAATCACTGTAGGCTGAATAAAATACCCTATTGATTTATCGCAATTCCCCCCATAGATCACCTCCGAGTCCTCATCTGCCCGCGCCCTGTCGATGAAACCTTTGAGTTTATCGAACGAGGTTTCGTCAATTACAGCATTGATAAAGCTGGTAAAATCTTCCGGGGGTCCCATCTTCATCCTTTGCAACTGCAAAACTGCTGATTCCCAGGTCTTCTCCCAAATAGAGATGGGAATATAAACACGCGAGGCCGCAGAACACTTCTGACCCTGGTATTCAAAAGCGCCGCGAACAATAGCCGTGGCGAGCGCCTGGGTATTTGCCGTTGGATCGGCAAAAATAAAATCTTTGCCTCCGGTCTCCCCAACAATCCGGGGATATGATTTATACCTGAAAATATTCTCTCCGATATTCTTCCAGATATCCTGAAAGACGCCGGTTGATCCGGTAAAATGTATCCCGGCAAAATCGGGATGACTAAAGATGATCTTCCCCGCTGCTGGTCCCGACACGTAAACAAGGTTTATCACCCCGTCGGGGAGCCCTGCCTCCCTTAGGATCTCCATGATGACTGCTGCCGAATAAACCGCCGTTTTTGCCGGTTTCCAGACACAGACATTCCCCATCATCACAGGGGCAACAGGCAGATTACCGGCTATGGAGGTGAAATTAAAAGGGGTCAGCGCAAACACAAACCCTTCAAGCGGACGGTATTCGTTGTAGTTCCACATTCCGGGGTTTGATTCAGGTTGCATTTCGTAGATCTGTGTCATGCACTTCACCCCAAATCTGTAAAAATCAGCCAGTTCACATGCAGCATCGATCTCCGCCTGAAAGGCATTTTTTGATTGCCCCAGCATCGTGGCGGCATTCAGCTTTGCCCGGTACGGACCTGCAAGCAGATCTGCAGCCTTTAAAAAGATGGAGGCACGGTGTTGCCAGCCAAGTTCTGCCCATGCGGAACGGGCCTCCAAAGCTGCATCAATTGCCAAAGTAACATGTGACTCATCCCCCTGGTAAAAATATCCGAGCAGGTGGTGGATATCGTGTGGCGGATGGATCGCAGTTTTTCTGGTACTGGTCACCTCTTTGCCACCAATAAACATGGGAAGTTCCACAACTTTGGAGCAGAGATCATCGATCATTGATTTGAGCTCCATCCTTTCGGAAGAACCGGGCCTGTAACTCTTTATCGGCTCATTCTGAGGAATCGGGACATTGAAAAAACCTTTCGACATGGAATTAAGATTTAAATTTGCTCGTAACAAACGGTTATTTAACACTGCTTTATGACGGCAAAATTAGAGGTTCGCAGTGACAATTTTGCTAATAAATATCACGTTTTACAGCCCTGATCAAACCACGTCTCAAAAATGGCGCCTTGAATTTCGGATCATGATAAAGAAGCATATAACCATAAGAATGCGATGTTTCAAATCCATATCCGGATAATAACCCGTTAATTTCCTCCTCATCCTCCTGTTTGTGATAAGTGCAGATCGCTAACTTAAGGGGCACTTTATCCCGAAGCATCCGCCTGCATCCTTTTAACAGCTGTGATTCAGCCCCTTCAACATCAATTTTCAGAAATGACACCTTCTCTTCCTGTGGAAAAAAATCGTCAAGTGTAGTGCATTCCTCATCAGTAATCTCACCTACAAATTTATTCACAATGGTCACTTTATTTTTCCAGGGTTCGAAAGTGGCATTTAAAGCTTCTATCCACTCCGGATTGCTCTCAAAAAGGATAATCCGTGATGCTTTTTCAACAGCACTTAAGGCGAAATTCCCCTCTGCCGCTCCAATATCCACAAGCACATCACCTGTCTCCACCTTGAAATTTCCGGTCTCATAGCAGTGGGGACAGCTGGGATCCTGTTCTTTCAGTAACCCGTTGAACGTTTTTCTAATCCTGGCTTTACTCCACCGTCTCTTAAAATAAAGTCTTTTCCCATCGAGCAGTACATAGCGTAATCCTCTCTCCCTATCCTCAAAGACCTCAACTGAATCAGCAATATACCGATCTAATGATTGATATGGGAATACCGTTATCGGATGTGATTTCAGATAATTCACTACATTCAGAATCTCTTCGGACGGAGGTTCGGGAAGTGCACTGAAATAACCAATCACAGAGGCACGCGCCACTTTGGTCAATATTCTCTTATAAATAAACTTTGGCAAAACGGCCTTTAAAACTGGCAAAGTATAAATATTCATCGATCACTTTTTTTAGTCACATCCCCAATTAATAGTTCTTCCATCAGTTGCCGAAGATAAAAAAGAAAACCGGATTCTGTGATGATCACCTTTGTGATTGGATATCTGACCTTTTTCACTTATTTTTGTGTTACATCCGAATTTAAAGAATTGGTTATCCATAATTATTGCAGACCATTATAACTAACTCAATGGAAATAAATTTCCCTGTTTATAAACCTTCACTTAAAGGAAATGAATTAAAGTATGTTACTGATTGCATTGAATCGACATGGATCTCGTCAAAAGGTAAATATATCGCCGATTTTGAGGCACAATTTGCTCAATATCTGAATGCCGGTTATGCGACAAGTGTATGTAACGGAACAGTTGCACTGCATCTTGCATTACTGGTATTGGATGTTAAACCCGGTGATGAGGTTATCGTTCCAACTTTTACCTACATCGCATCTGTAAATGCAATCACTTATGTTGGAGCAACACCTGTATTTGTAGATTCCATGGATCAAACCTGGCAAATGGATGTCGGGGATATCGCCCGTAAGATTACCTCAAAGACAAAAGCGGTCATTGCCCCCCATATCTACGGTCACCCCTGCGAAATGGATACATTGGTTGAAATCTGCCGTCTGAATCAGCTGCTGCTCATTGAAGATTGCGCTGAAGCGATTGGCAGTAAATACAATAACAAGCATGTGGGAACATTTGGTGACATGGCCGTCTTTAGCTTTTTCGGCAATAAAACAATTACCACTGGCGAAGGGGGTATGCTGGTCACCAACTCAAAGCCTCTGATTGAACGTGCCCGGAAGTTAAAAAATCAGGGACTTTCGGACCTGCAATACTGGCATGACGAGGTGGGTTATAACTTCAGGATGACCAATATCTGTGCGGCTATCGGAGTGGCCCAGTTAGAGCGGATTGACGAAATAATTACCGGTAAAATCAGGATTGCCTCTGTTTATAAAAAGGCATTTGAAAATACGGGGATAGCGTTTAACCCGCAGGCTGACAATTGTATTAACTCTTACTGGATGTGTTCCATTCTGGTCCCATCCGCGTTGCAGCGCGATGAGTTAAGAGAGCATCTGATCCTTTCCGGTATCGAAACACGCCCATTTTTCTATCCTGCCCATTCGATGAAAATGTACCAACACCCCTTAAACAGTCATTTCCCGGTTGCGAATAGCATCAGTTCACGTGGTTTGAATTTGCCCAGTTATCCCGATCTTCGTGACGAAGAGGTCCGGTTCATTGTATCGCAAATACTAAATTTTTTCATTCAAAATGAATAACGTTTCTGTAGTTATTATTACTTTAAATGAAGAGGCCAGGATTGCCAGGTGTATCGAATCGGTACTCCCGATCGCCGACGAAATCATCGTCGTCGATTCATTATCACAGGACAAAACCAAAGAGATATGCCTAAGTTTCAAGGTGAAATTCTTCGAACATCCGTTTGAAGATTATATTTCCCAAAAAAATTATGCCAATTCACTGGCTAAATCCGATTTCGTCCTGGCGCTTGATGCAGATGAAGCAATAGACGAAATGCTTTGTCAATCAATACTCAAAGCAAAAACAGCATCGGATTTCGACGGTTATTTAATGAACCGGATGAATTGTTACTGTGGAAAGTGGCTACGTCATGGCTCCTGGTACCCCGACAGGAAACTTCGACTTTTTAACAAGAATAAAGGTAAATGGGATGGGCTTTTTATTCACGAAACTATTCAGATGGAAGAGGGTTCCAAAATTGGATATCTGAAGGGGCATATCCTGCACGATACCTATGACTCGATAGATGCACATGTGAGTCAGTTTAATAAATTCACTTCCCTCTCAGCCTGTAAATTATACTCCCAGAACCGGAAGATTGGAGTTTTTGGCATTTTATTTAAACCCTTTTACCACTTTATTCAAGGTTTCTTCTTCAAACTTGGCTTTCTGGATGGTTATTACGGGATTGTCATCTGTCTGATCAATTCGTTTGCCACATTTATAAAATACATCAAGCTAAAGGAATTACATAAAACCGGAAAACTATAAAATGGCACAATACTCAGTATTAATTGATTTAGACAGACTTAAGGATTTAAATACAGGATTGGGGCAGGTAGCCGAATTTTTCGGCAACGAAATCAGCCGCTTAAAGGATGATGCCTTTAAATTTACCCTGTTAGTTCCCGGAAAATTCAAAGGATATTTTGGCGATAATGTTGATTATGAAATAGTTTCACTAAAACGTCGTTTTTTTCCATCTTTATGCAAAAAGTATGATCTCTGGTACACGATTCACCAGGATTCGGCTTATTTCCCCTCTGATAAAAAGACACCCTTTATTTTAACAATCAATGATTTAAACTTTCTGGGGGAGAAATCTCCGGCGAAGGCAAGAAAAAGGTTAGGTCAGTTGCAGAAAAAAGTGAACAGGGCAGATGTCATTACCGTAATTTCCAAATTCACGGAAAGTGTCGTAAGGGAAAATCTGAATGTTGGGAATATTCCCGTTCAGGTGATCTATTGCGGAGTAAAAGTGAAAACCTTTGAAAATGTTCAGAAGCCGACTTTTGCCCCTGATGGTGATTTACTCTTCTCGGTGGGGGTGGTCCGGATGAAAAAGAACTACCATGTACTGATCGATTTTATGCAGCGTTTGCCCGACAATTATAAACTGATCATCGCAGGGAATAAAGCGGGTCATTATTCAGAGGAACTTGAACAAAAAATTGCCGCACTTGGTCTGAAGGACAGAATATTATTGCCCGGGTTAATTTCGGAAGAAGATAAGTTCTGGATGTACAACAATTGTAGGGCTGTCCTTTTCCCTTCAAAATTTGAAGGAATGGGATTTCCTCCGGTTGAAGCAATGCGGTTCGGAAAACCGGTATTTGCCTCAACATGGTCAAGCATTCCTGAGGTAAGTGAAGACAAGGCCTATTACTGGGAAACGTTTGACCCCAATGAGATGAGCCGGTTATTCTTACAAAAAATTGATACATTTTACAGGGATCCATCCCTTCCGGGGATTTTAAAGCAACATTCGATGAAATTTACCTGGGAAGAAAATGTTAAAACATATATCGAATTATTTAAAAAAATCCTGGCAAAATGAAAAAAAGGTTATCTTTACCTTAGACTTAGATGAAAAAAAATCAATAATGAAAATCGCACTGATTACTGGGATTACCGGTCAGGACGGCTCCTATTTGGCTGAATTCTTAATAGACAAGGGGTACAATGTACATGGGATTGTACGCCGTTCTTCGCAGTTCAACCGCACAAGAATTGAGCACCTGTATATCGAGGAGATGATTCAGGATATGCGATTAAAGAACAAGCTCACATTGCATTACGGAGACATGACAGACTCGAGTTCATTAGTCCGTATCATTCAAAAAGTTAAACCAACCGAAATTTATAATCTGGCTGCGCAATCGCATGTTAAAGTGTCATTTGACATTCCGGAATACACTGCTGAAACCGATGCGGTCGGGACGCTTCGAATCCTTGAGGCAGTCAGGATCTTGGAAATGGAGAGTAGCGTACGGATTTACCAGGCGTCCACTTCTGAACTTTATGGATTGGTTCAGGAGACCCCGCAATCGGAAACAACCCCTTTCTATCCCCGTTCGCCGTATGGAATTTCAAAGCAATTTGCATTCTGGATCACAAAAAACTATCGGGAGGCATACGGTATGTTTGCCGTAAACGGGATCTTATTCAACCACGAAAGCGAGCGTCGCGGAGAAAATTTTGTCACCAGGAAAATAACGCTGGCAGCAGTCAGAATAGCTTCAGGAAAGCAAAAAAAATTATACCTTGGGAATTTAAATGCCTTGAGGGATTGGGGATATGCCAAAGACTATGTGGAATGCATGTGGCTCATGCTTCAACATCCCACTCCTGAAGATTTTGTAATCGCAACGGGTGAAATGCATACCGTCAGGGAGTTTTGCACCATCGCTTTTCAGGAAGCCGGTATTGAACTTGAATGGCAAGGTACAGGCATTGACGAAAAAGGGTTGTGCAAAAAAACGGGGAATATCATCATTGAGATTGATCCGCTCTACTACAGACCGACTGAGGTTGAACTTTTGTGCGGAAATCCATCCAAAGCCAAAAAACTGCTGGGCTGGAATCCACTGAAAACACCTTTTGTCAGCCTGATTAAAAAAATGGTTTCTGCAGATACGGAATACATTAAAAAGAATTAAACCCGAATTAATAATACTCTGTTATGATCATAGGATTTGAGGCCAAGCGTGTGTTCCAGAACCTTTCAGGGCTGGGAAACTATAGCCGGAATATGATCAATTTACTGGTAAAATACTACCCGGAGAATAGCTATAAACTTTTCACCCCTAAGTTAACCAATCTTTACACGCTCCCTGAATCTGCGCAGGTGATCACCCCACAATCCTCCTTCTCGAAATATTTTAAATCCTACTGGAGGTTACACCAGACCACTAAATTATTATGCAAAAATAGTATCGACATTTTCCACGGATTGAGTCATGTTCTTCCTTATGGAATCGAGAAATGTGGCATACCCTCCATTGTAACGATCCATGATCTGATATTTCTGAGATATCCCGAATATTATAAAAGGATAGACCGGAATATGTATCACTCCATCTACCAGGGATCATGTAACAGGTCGACTAAAATCATCGCAATCAGCCAACAGACAAAAGCCGATCTGATCGACTATTTTGCCATATCTCCCGACAAAATTGAGGTGATCTATCAGACCTGCGACAACCGTTTTTTCCTGAGGATTGGTGAGGAGGTAAAATCGTCGGTCCGTTTAAAATTTGCACTTCCGGACAAGTTCATTCTTTGCGTGGGAACAATCGAGAAAAGAAAGAACCAGCTTGCCATACTAAAAGCTGTGGTAAAAGAGAATATCGATACACCAGTGGTGATCCTGGGAAAACCGACCGAATACATCAATGAACTGAATCAGTTTATCCGTCAATCGGGTTGCGAAAAACAGGTGACCTTTCTCCATCATACGACCTCAGACGAGGTGCAGGCGATTTATCAAATGGCTGAGGTGATGGTCTATCCCTCATTCTTTGAAGGGTTTGGCCTTCCGGTTCTTGAGGCCCAGGCATCGGGATGCCCGGTGATCACCTCCAATACCAGCAGTTTACCCGAAGCGGGTGGTGATGGGGCCCTCTATATTAACCCTGCAAATATCTCAGAGATTGGACAAGCTCTGGGTATATTATTATCCAACAGCACTATAAGGGATGAATACATACTGAAAGGGACGGCCAATTCAAAACGGTTTTGTGATCAGTCAGCGGCTGAAAAAATAATGAATCTGTATAATAAAGTTTTGGCGACAAGGTGATTGGTTCACACTTATTCAGTCGCCGGTTCAGGAAATACCGGGTTTGTTACCAGAATAAACAGGATCATTTCGAACTGTAATGTACCGATCTACGGCTCAGCCATGTGCCCGATCTCAGCGCCCTCAGATAATAGGATAACAGATGGCCGTAAATCCGTGTGATCACATTCAGACTACCGATAAAAAAGAAAAAAAATCCCGAGATAGCCGGAACCAACCCAAATAAAAGATGATTCATAACCAGGAAAGTGTGCATATATAAAGCTCTTCCTCCCTTTTCATGTTTCGAGATATAGATATGACGCGAAATATGAACACATGTTTTGGTCAGTGCAGTTACCTGCCGGTTTATTCGTGTAGAACCACCATGATTATGTTCAATACAGAACGTCCGAAGCAATACGATCTGTCCATCTTTGGACCGGGCCCTGCGGCATAAGTCGACATCCTCGAAATACATCCAGTAATCATCGTCCCATCCAGTCAATCCTTCAAAACTAATCCTGCTGATCATTACAACAGAACCGGAAACCCAGTCGGGATATATGTATTTCTCGTTCTGAGAAAACAATTTTTCCCGGTCAGGGGAAACAATTTTATGAATGGCTCGCATCCATCCTGTCAGGTTTGATGGCGATAAAAATCGTTGATAGGGGCGCTCCATTGCACCATTTTCTGTAACCTGGCAACATGAAACAATAGAGTAGGGTCTTCTTTCCCGCACCTCAGAAAGCATTGCGTAAAGCGATTCTGCATTGGCAACGGTGTCCGGATTTAAAAACAGCAAATTCTCACCCTGACTTTTCATCGCCCCCAAATTACAACCATTGGCAAACCCATTGTTACCGGTGTTCAGAATAAAGGTGAATTGTGGAAATATCTCACGGAATTGATCAAAAAAACCGTCCCCGGAGTTATTATCCACTACTATAACCTCATGTAAAAAACGACTGTCATCGATGATACTCAATGATTCAAGGCATTGCGAAAGCCTTTTCCACCCCCTGTAGTTTACTATTATGATTGATAAATCCGGCAATTTCAAAACTTATTAATTACGGAATGGCAAATATGACAATAAATAATTAGGATTTTGACTCTTCAGAACCCGGATGGTTTAATCCGGTGTACCATAAAATGGAGACCTCAGGCGGTTTAACTGAATATAAGGCTTTTAATGGAACGGAGCAAAAAGAATCCCACTAAGATATTGAATATTAGCGGGATTCTTTTTGCGGAGCATAATAATCAGCAGGTCTGACCGACCCGAAATGAGATAAGGTCTAAATCATCTGCTGCATTATTTTTTCTTCAGCCATAAACTTTCCATCGATTCCAGTGTCTTTCCTTTTGTTTCAGGAACCATTTTCCAGACAAAAATGGCGGATAAGATGCCCATGATACCATAGATCCAGTAGGAAAAGCCATGGTTAAACTGGTTGGTTAACCATACATTGTCGTTCATCATCGGGAAGGTGAGTGAAACAATCCAGTTGGCAATCCATTGAGCGGCTACTGCAATCGACATTGCGGCGCGAATGGAGTTAGGAAATATTTCTGAGAGCAATACCCAGCAAACCGGACCCCAGCTCATGGCAAATGCGGCCGTATAGACCAGCATAAATGCCAGGGCGGCATAACCCTGCAATGGGGTGAGCATCCCACCTGTCTGACCCAGGAAAAAGGTCAACCCCAGGGCCAGCATACTCACAGCCATGCCCAAAGATCCGATAATCATCAGCGGTTTGCGACCGAATTTATCAACAGTGAGTATTGCCACTACCGTAAATGCCAGGTTAACAGCCCCTACAATAATTGTCTGAAGTAATGAGCTGTCGGTTGAGGCCCCCATGTTGCGGAAGATGTTCCCTGCATAATAAAGCACCACATTAATCCCGACAAACTGCTGGAATACAGAGAGCATGATTCCGATGAATATGACCAGAAATCCGTAGGATAACCAGGGGGCATTTGCTTCATGCAAAGTTCCTTTAATCTCTTCCAGAATGATGGAGGCCTGTTTGTCTCCTGCAATTTTTTTCAGCACTTTTAAGGCTTTACCCTCCTCCCCATTGAGCACCAGGTAACGGGGTGTTTCCGGAACAAAAAAGAGCAGTACAATAAAAATACCGGCTGGAATAGCTCCGGAGAGAAACATTAAACGCCACCCGTCGGTGATCAGCCACTGTTCATTCCCTTGTTTGGCAATGAAATAGTTGACAAAATAAATGACCAGCATCCCGAAGATAATTGCAAATTGATTGAATGACACCAACTTACCACGGATATTAGCCGGTGCAATTTCTGCAATATACATTGGGGAGATCATCGATGCCAAACCAACCCCAATCCCTCCAATAATACGATAGACGACAAACGAATAGACATCCAAGGTGCCGAAAACATTAAATGCCTCGGGCTTCCATGCCCCTATCGCGGAAACAAAGAAAGCAATGGCAGCGATGAACAATCCATTCTTACGACCCAGCGCCCTGGAGATAAATCCGGCCACCGAACCTCCGATTACACATCCAATCAAGGCACTGGCAATCACAAAGCCCTTGATCGTATCGACCGAATCTTTCAATGCGGAGGCATCAGTAGGAATGGCTTTTGAAATAAATCCAATAATCCAGATGGTTAAAATCCCCAGTATGACTGCGCCTGAAATGATTCCTCTCTTTTTCCCAAGAAGTTTTACGATCTGTCCTGAAATGATGCCAAAGACGAGGAACAGCACCAGGGCCATGATGATTTTGTATTGTGTAATAATTTTTACCGCATATTCAAAATAGGCAGGATCAGTAATTTTTGAGATGTAAAATTCGACCAGTGATTTTTCTGCCCCGTTAACTACAGCCGTATCATACCCGAAAAGTAATCCGCCCAGTGTCGCCACCAGAGTAAGCAGTACAATGTACCTGGGGTTTCCCTTTTGGAAAGCGCTTGATTCTGATTTTGAAGATGTATCAATAAAAGCCATAAGAATAGTTTTATAAGCCCCCTCCCAACCTCCACCGGGGGTGGAGGGGAAGGAATGCTCTTCGGTTATTTGAGATTAATTCGATCAATTTTTGAATCTTTCGGAAACCCTCAGAGGAGGGAATTCTAAATGTAGCAATTGATCAGTTGCTCCAGCATTTCCTGCTTGCCACTGGTCTGTTTGGGTTCACCAACCTCTTTGGCAATTGCGTAAAGATCGGTGAAACTTAGCTTTCCGGCTTCAAATTCTGCCCCCTTACCGCTATCGTAGCTGGAGTACCTGTTTTTCCTTTGTTTCAGATAATCAGAATCATTCAGGATATTGCCGGCAATAATCAGTGAACGGGCAAATACGTCCATTCCTGAAACATGGGCAATAAAAATATCCTCCATGTCGGTTGAATTACGCCTGGTCTTAGCGTCGAAGTTAATCCCTCCGTTGGTAAAACCACCCGCCTGTATGATTTCCATCATCGCCTCAGTCACTTCATAAATATTTGTCGGGAACTCATCCGTATCCCATCCGTTCTGGTAATCCCCCTTGTTGGCATCAATTGAACCCAACATCCCCTGATCGGCAGCCATACGCAATTCATGTGAAAAGGTGTGACCGGCCAGGGTGGCATGGTTCACTTCGATGTTAAGTTTAAAATCCTTTTCCAGACCATGGGACTTGAGGAACCCAATAACTGTTTGAGTGTCAAAATCATACTGGTGCTTCATCGGCTCCATTGGTTTTGGCTCGATCAGAAATGTCCCTTTAAATCCTTGTGCACGTGCATAGTCGCGCGCTGCGCCAAGAAATTTACCCATGTGCTCCAATTCACGCTTAACATCGGTATTGTGCAGACTCATGTAACCTTCACGCCCCCCCCAGAAAACATAGTTGGTACCGCCAAGGGCAATCGTTAAATCGATTGCATTCTTAACCTGTACTGTTGCATTGGTTAATACATTGAAATCGGGATTGGTTGATGCACCGTTCATATAACGGGGATTCGAAAACACATTGGCAGTGCCCCAAAGTAATTTAACTCCGGTAGCTGCCTGCCGTTCTTTGGCAAAGTCGGTCATTGAAGCCAGACGTTTTTCTATCTCAAAAACAGAACCATCACCTACAACATCGGTATCATGGAAACAGTAAAATGAGGCGCCTAATTTGCTAATGAACTCAAATGCGGCATCCATTCTGTTTTTAGCGGCATCCATTTTGTCGGATGCACCCACCCAGGGAAAAATCTGTGTACCTGGTCCAAAAGGGTCGCCACCATCGCCACAGAAAGTATGCCAGTAGGCTACAGCAAAACGGAGATACTCCTTCATGCTTTTTCCATTGATCATCCTGGTTTCATCGTACCATTTAAAAGCCAGCGGGTTTTTCGAGTCAGCACCCTCAAATTTGATTTTCCCTATTCCCGGGAAATACTCCTTATTACCAATAAATGCATCCATAATTTTTTATAACTTATTAAATTAACAATATTCTACATCCAAATTAACTTCTGTTTTCTGCCCCTCTGATTAAATAAATTTATTGAGGCGCTCCTCCCATACCTGGTACGCCTGACTGATCCTCTCCTTCTCTTTGGGATCAGGTTCAACAACCTCAAGTTTCTTCAAACCGGAAAATGCTTCGGCAAAGGAGGGGAAATATCCCGATCCTACACCCGCCCCCCGGGCAGCACCTGCAGCGCCGTCGGTATTGTACAATTCGATTGAAACACCGGCAATATTTGCCAGGGTCTCACGAAAAACCGGACTCAGGAACATATTTGACTTCCCGGCACGGATAACTTTGGCATCAATTCCAATCCCCTTCAGAATATCCATTCCGTACTTAAATGAAAATACAATCCCCTCCTGTGCCGCCCTGAACAAATGGCCCTGGCTGTGCCTGTTAAAATCGAGGCCGCAAATCTGGGCGCCGATGTTGCGGTTTCCCAGAACCCGCTCTGCGCCATTCCCGAACGGGAGTATCGAAAGACCTTCCGAACCTGAAGGTACGCGACCTGCCAGTTCATTCATCTGTTCGTAGGAATAGTCCTTATTCCCAACGTACTTATTCATCCAGGAATTAAGAATTCCGGTTCCGTTAATGCACAGCAACACCCCAAGACGATCACTGACGGCTGAATGATTAACATGTGCAAAAGTGTTCACCCTCGATTGGGGATCATATTTCACCTCACCGCTTACCCCATATACCACGCCCGAAGTTCCGGCGGTTGCAGCAATTTCTCCGGGATTCAAAACATTAAGAGACAACGCATTGTTGGGCTGATCACCTGCCCTGTAGGATACCGGAATACCTGGTTTTAAACCAAGTTCGGCAGCAATACCGGCTGAAACATACCCCTGAATTCCAAAGGTATCCACAAGTTCAGGAATCATTTCACTGCGAAATCCGTAATATTCCATCACCAGCTCCGACACGGCGTTCTTCCTGAAATCCCAAAACATCCCTTCAGACAAACCCGATGCGGTTGTCCTGATCTCACCGGTCAAACGCATGGCGATATAATCTCCGGGCAACATGATCTTATCAATCTTTTCATAAACAGCAGGTTCATTCTCCATTACCCATTTCAGCTTGGAAGCGGTAAAATTCCCGGGAGAATTAAGTAAAGAATCCAGACACAGCTCATTTCCTATCTCTCCGAAGGCCTTACTCCCGATTTCTGTTGCCCGGCTATCGCACCAGATAATAGAAGGTCGAAGGACATTCTGATGTTTATCGACAACAACCAGTCCGTGCATCTGATACGAAATTCCGACTGCCACAATCTCAGTTCCCGATATCCCCGATAATGACAGTACCTCAAGGATGGCCAGCCGGAGGTTTTCCCACCAAAGTTCTGGTTGCTGTTCCGCCCATCCCGATTGTTTGGCAACAATGGTCATTTCATTTTTAGGATAGAAGGAGGATCCGGCGATCACACCGGTTTCACCGTTCAGGATGGAAGCCTTCACTGAAGAGCTTCCGATGTCAATTCCTAGGAGATACATATAGGTTTGTTTTTCAAAATTTATAATTAAATCTGTTCTGTTGTGTCATGATCATTATACCGATTCACGGATAATCAATTCCGTTGGAACCAGGAAATCGATCTTTGAATTGCTCATTGCAAATTCAGCCGCCTTTTGACCCATGAGTTTGAAATCGGTCGAAATGACAGTAATCCCCCTGGCAATAAACTTCTTCATCGGGGTATCATTATATGACAGGATGCCAAAATCGTCACGTAACCTGAACTTTTTACTGTTAGCCTGCTCAAGTATTGCTGCAAGATCGATATCCTCAAAAACCATATATACTTTCCCAACCTGGATGTCAAGATCAGAAATATTATATATAATACTGAATTTCAGATTATTGTCCTCACAAAACCGGCTAACGCTCTCTACCGATTCCATCGGATGAAAAGTATACTCGGGATAAACGCACACCACTTCATCGTACTTGCGCAGCAGATGCCATCCTGAGGTCAGACAACGGTATACCGCATTCCCAAAATCCTGATATACTTTTGCCTGCCCTTCACCCGAATGAATCTGCCAGTCGATAAGCAGTAATTTATCGGGATCTATTTCACGGACAATTGCCGGAATATCCGGATGATTGAAATTCATAATGATATATGAATTAAACTTACCGATACTATTACGGATAATTGATTCGAAAAGGTCGAAATTATAGTGGTGAAAATTAATATCAACCATTACATTTCGAGGCAGGCTCTGCTTAAATGAGTTGTAAAGCACCTCTTTATAGGCTTTGAAAGTATCCAGAAAAAGAAACACCTGCTTCTGGGAGCGGGTTACGAAATACCCCCTGTTCGGGATCGCCTCAACAATTCCGCGCCGTTTCAGCTCTGCATAACTTTTAAATACCGTGTCCCGCGATAACCCCGACTCTTTCATCAGGTCATTGACCGAGGGTAAGGCATCACCCTCACGAAGCATCTTAAAATTGATGGAACGGATTAAGGCATCAACAAGTTGCTGAACTTTTGATATCCCCGAGTCTAAATTAGGCTTAAAACTAAACTTATTCATGTCCAAAAACTATCGTCTCATCTGTTCTGATCCGTTCTGCAAACTTAATCTTTTATTTATGCCGGAAACATATTTTTTA
The DNA here is from genome assembly GCA_023251475.1 of Prolixibacteraceae bacterium. Classification (GTDB taxonomy): domain Bacteria; phylum Bacteroidota; class Bacteroidia; order Bacteroidales; family Prolixibacteraceae; genus JAAFHB01. The sequence continues at coordinate 21,775 of JAHEYS010000060.1, read as the reverse complement.
CATGTTATTAAACATGTAAAAAGAGCTTATTCATTGGTTAATCCGAATTGGAGCTCCCAAAAAATAAATGAAGATCCGATGTAAAAAACTAAAAGGAGGGCATCTGTTGGAGAAAAATATTGGCAAATTCTCTATTCTGCCCCATAAACACAGAACCAAACCCTGAAAAATAGATTATCTTTATACAACTCAAACTGATTAATAAAAACTGCGATGAAAAGTCTTAACCTGAAGCGAATTATATTAATCGTATTGATTTTGGTCAGCTCAGGAAAAAATGGCGGAGCCCAGCTTATTCCTGAGAAGAAAGTCAAATCTGTTTTTATCACAGGGATTGCTTTCGATAGCAAAACAAAGGAGCCATTGTCAAATGCCAGTTTTAGCATCAATCGCAGGAGTATGTTTTCGACCAATGAATCGGGGCGGTTTTCGATTTATGGATTACCAAACGACACCATCGTTTTTAACTATCTCGGATACCAGCCCACCAGGCTTATTGTCCCCGATACTTTAAATTCGGATGAGTACGTAATGGGGGTTTTTATGAGGGAGCAGGCGGTAAAATTGGCAGAGATCATTATTTTACGAAGGGTGAACACCTCCTCCATCATCATTACCCCTGTCCCAACGGATCAGAATACGATGAATATCGCACAAAACAATGTCGATAAAGCGACTGCCGAAGGTTTAACCCGCGCACCAAAGGTCTACGATGCCGATATGAATGCCCGCAAGACCATGCGAACCAATCAGATGCGTGCCGAATACAAAGGGATGCTGGTCACTCCTGAAAATGCCGTAGGGATATCAACCCAAAATTACAGGACCTACAACATAATTTACGGTTCGCCGGTAATATCCAACGGCAGAGCAGCACGTGAGATGATTACCAGCAGGGAGAGCGAGCTGCTTATCCAACATTATGAAGATTCGCAAAGAGCCAGGAATTTGTCTAATGCAATTCCCGATACCATTAAGGGAGAATGAACCGGGTTTTTGGATACCTTCTGCAATACAATTTTTATTGCCTGACAAAAATAGCTTTAAGGATATGCCACACCATGGCAGGATTTTCCTTTAGTCTGCGGGTCGAATAGCCAAACCATTGCTCGCCGAACGGGACATACACCCTGATCCGATGACCTCTTTTAAGAATGGATTGTCTTAATTGCGGGGTTACCCCATAAAGCATCTGAAACTCATACTTCTCTTTTGGCACCTTAAGCTGCGCTATAATCTCATAAGCCTTATCAATCAAATATTTATCATGCGTAGCAATCCCTGTATAAACTCCGTTTTCAAGCATAAAACGTATATTTTCAACATAATGATCCCTTATTTCCTGATACCCTTTATAGGCAATATGCCCCTCTTCAATATAAATTCCCTTACACAGCCGGATATTCAAAGGGGCTTCAGGGAGGTTTAAATCGAGCAGGGCGCTTATATCTGCTGCGGTCCGGCGCATATAGGCCTGGAATACCAATCCGACACGGGTTGGAAATTCAGTTTTTAAGCGTCGGAATATCTCAATCTCATCTGAGGTACAATCGGAATCCTCCATATCAATCCGGATAAAAGAATCGCATTTGTCGGCAAACGCCACTATTTGGCGCAGGTTTTTGTAACACGATTCCTTATCGAGTAAAAGTCCGAACATGGATGGCTTCACCGAAAAATTACCCTCAATTTTTTCCGTGGTAAACCGTTCAATCAATTCGATGTACTGCCCCTTATAAAGGTCTGCTTCAGATAGGTTTTTAATATATTCTCCCAGCAAATCAACGGTAACCATTACCCCCTTTTGATTCAGCTTCTGCGATTCAGTGAGTGCGTCGCAGATATATTTCCCGGCGATGTAGCGTTTTGAAAATATCCAAACAACCCTTTTCGGGAAGTATGGCAGTATTTTTGCAATAAATTTATTGATCATCATTTCTTATGATTTACCTCGCGATTTATTTTTTGTAATTTTTGTAAAATTAAAGCGCATAAACCTGACGATATATGATGTTTATCAATAGAAAGGATCATTTTTTATGATGTTTATCAATACTCAACATCATTTTTAATATTTTTGCATTACGTTTTGACAATTAAAAACAAAAATTGATTCATTAGTTTTCCGCTTCGACTTTTCGATTATATTTGTGACACAATTATGTGCTGAGAATAAAATTTAAATGCTTTTTATGAAAAATCCGAATATTGTTAATATTGTTTTGGCACTTGCAGTTGCAGGTCTTTACATCATCTACTTCACAGGAAATAATAAAGACAAATCATCTCAGGCTGATCAGGCAAAAGGGTCAAATAATCCCCTGAAGATTGCCTACGTGAAAATGGATTCAATGCTTTTCACTTACGAACTTGCAAAAAAATTGAATACTGAATTTTCGGAGAAAAAGGAGTCATACAGAAAAGAATACACCGATAAACGGATTAAATTTGAGCGGGATGCCGCAACATTTCAGGAAAAAGTTCAGCGCGGCGGTTTCCTGACTGAAGAGCGGGCAAAACAGGAGCAGGAGCGTCTGGTTGGCGCCCAGCAGGAGATCCAGAAACTTGATTATGATCTTACCCAGAAATTATCTGAAATGCAGGGGCAGATCAATCAACAGATTGTCGACAGTATCTCCTCCTATTTAAAGAGTTTTAATGCAATAAAAAAATACGACTTCATCCTGAATAGTTCCGGGATGCTTGAAGGATCGCCCCAGCACAATATTACCAAAGAGGTGACCCAAGGGTTGAATGACCGGTACAGGTCCCTGACAAAATAAGGCGATTCCGGTTCTGAAGTCAAAAGAAGAACCGGAATTTTCATAGAGATGGATATTTTTCAGCGGTACATTGACCAACAGAAAGGCAATTACTCCAATTGTCTTGATCAGCCGGACAAGGATGCTTCAATTTTTGTAGTCATCCCCTGTTTTAACGAGCCGGATATCCTTCCAACACTCAATTCTCTTGCCGGTTGTTACCCTGCCCGGGCTAAAACAGCTGTTCTGGTGGTGGTGAACGATGCGGAGAATGCACCGTCAGAGGCAGTTGCACAGAATATTTCAACATTAAATAATATTGCGCAGTGGAAGCATGATCACCCCGGAATATTTTTTGGCGTGCAGCGTATTTATGTCCATGCCCTTCCCCAAAAATGGGCCGGCGTTGGATGGGCACGTAAAATCGGGATGGATGAGGCTGTAAAACAGATAGCAGACCAAAACTTACCGGATGGAATAATTATTTCGCTTGATGCTGACAGTACCGTCCTTCCCAATTATCTGCAAACCATTGAAACTGCCTTTAGCGAAAAGCCACTGTTCAATTTCTTTACCATTTATTTTGAACACCCCTTTAAAAGCGGGGAATTAAGCCGATCTCTACGGGAGGGGATTATCCGGTATGAACTTCATATGCGATATTACAGGAATGCACTGGAATGGAGCGGATATCCCCACGCTATCCATACTGTAGGCTCCAGCTTTGCCCTCAGGGGATCGGCGTATGTAAAGCAAGGGGGTATGAACCGGAGGAAGGCGGGTGAGGATTTTTACTTTTTACATAAGCTCGTTCTTTTGGGTCAATACGGAAATATCGGCACAACAACTGTCTTTCCAGCCTCGCGTTGTTCCGACAGGGTCCCGTTTGGAACGGGAGCTGCAATGAAAAAATGGGTTGAAGGGGGCGATGAACTGAACTACACCTATCCGCTGGCGGCTTTTGATCATTTGAAACCGCTTTTTACAGATGCATCACGATTTTATGATATGAATACCGCCGGTATACACGCGTCAATCGATTGTCTTGACCCTATATTACAATCGTGGTGCAGGCATTCAAATTTGGTTGAAGAGATGGTCGAACTGAAAAACAACTGCTCAAACGCAAAAGTATTTGAGAAACGGTTTTTCGACTTGTTCAATGCATTCCGGATCCTGAAATATCTGAATTTTGTTCATCAGACCACCTTAGTGCGCGCCACCCTGAACTGTGAACCTGGTCTGCTGCTGCAGAAGATTGGGATCCAGGCTGACAATAACAGTTCGCCTGAAAGCCTTCTGGAAATATACAGGGAGATAGATAAAAAAAAGGGCTGCTGAATCAGCGGCCCTTTTTTTTATTATTCGATGTTAATCATCACACAATTTTTTGGAATCTTATCCCCTTTGGTAACATTGATGCTTTTAATCACACCATCAAAAGGCATCTCCACCTTGGTGTACATTTTCATCGCATCAAGGGTAAGGATCACCTGGCCACCCTTTACCAACTGTCCCGGGACCACAAAAATTTCGATTACCGAGCCAGGGATAATTGAGCGGATCTCTTTGGGATCACTCTTTTCCCATTTCTTACGCCGGTCAAATTTTGTCGTAGTCAATGTCATATATTTGGCACTGTTTACAACGAAAACCTGATATTTTGAACTGTTATCTTCCATAATTACCTTTTATTTAGCAAAATTCAGATCAGAATGGTGGGATACCATGTTTTTTGGCAGGGCGCTGATCAACTTTGCTCCCTGAAACTTCGAGTGAATGAATAAGTCTTGCCCTTGTTTCGGAAGGTTCAATCACCTCATCAATATATCCCTTTGATGCAGCAACAAATGGATTCGCAAATTTATCCTTGTACTCCTGAATTTTCTGATTACGCATCTCTGTCGGGTTCTCTGCCTCATCGATCTCTTTCTTAAAGACGATATTTGCAGCCCCCTCAGGACCCATTACTGCGATTTCTGCCGTAGGCCATGCAAATACGAAATCGGCACCTAAATGCCTTGAATTCATGGCGATATATCCTCCGCCATAGGCTTTGCGAATGATCACAGTTACCTTAGGGACGGTAGCTTCGCTGTAGGCGTATAATAATTTTGCACCGTGGCGGATAACCCCGGCATGCTCCTGGTCTACGCCGGGCAGATAACCGGGCATATCCTCCAAAGTCACGATAGGGATATTGAATGCATTGCAATAGCGGATAAAACGGGCCGCCTTATCGGAACTGTCACAGTCAAGCACACCTGCAAGGTACATAGGTTGATTGGCAACAAATCCGATTGTATTTCCCTGAATACGACCGAATCCGATGACAATATTCTTAGCAAAATATTCCATGATTTCGAAAAAGTCAGAACCATCGGTAACTGCTTTGATGATATCGCGGATATCGTAAGGATTGTGGGGATCAACAGGGACGATCTCTTCAATACTTTTGGTGTTCAGCGGTTGCTGGATCGGAAATTTAAGTGCTTTTTGAGCATTGTTCCAGGGGATGAAGGTAATCAGTTTCTTGATCTGTTCGAAACATTCATCCTCACTTTTGGCAAAGAAATGGGCATTCCCGGTAATCTCACTGTGAACCATGGCGCCGCCAAGTTCTTCCATTGAAATCTCTTCTCCCAGTACGCTTTTGATCACACTTGGGCCGGTAATAAACATTTTGGAAATATTTTCAACCACAAAGACAAAATCGGTCAGTGCAGGTGAGTATACGGCCCCTCCGGCGCATGGCCCAAGGATAACCGAAATCTGGGGTATTACCCCTGAAGCGATCGTATTGCGGTAAAATATCTCGCCATATCCAGCGAGCGAGTTTACCCCTTCCTGAATCCGGGCGCCACCCGAGTCATTGATCCCGATCAACGGAACGCGCATCTTCAGCGCATGGTCCATAATTTTTGTAATCTTACGGGCATGCATCAAACCAAGCGATCCCCCGGCGACAGTAAAATCCTGGGCATAAATCGCAACAGGCTGGTTATACATGGTTCCGGTACCAATAATGACACCATCGCCGTGTAATACCTTTTTCTCCATGTCGAAATCACGTCCGGTGTGTTCCACAAAAAGATCATACTCGTGAAACGAGTTTTCGTCCAGAATGGCTTTAATTCTTTCGCGGGCAGTTTTCTTACCCATCGCCACCTGTTTCTCAATGGCCTTTTCGCCACCTCCCTGTTGGGCCTCCTTCTTTCTTTTCCGGAGGTCAAGGATGTTCCTTTTAAATGACATAAGTGCGTTTTAAATTACTAATTCTTCGTATTTTATCAATTCCAAATCTGATTTGGCTAAAAAAATCCGACGGTAAAAGTACAACAAATTCTACTTTTTTTACCTGAATATTAAAATTAAACTTAACTAATTCTTTATAAATCAAAGAATAGACTAATTTGTTGTAATGTTCGATTTATTTCGACGCCCACCTGTAAAGGCCGATTGCAATAACCGAGTAGACCAAATTGGGAAGCCATACTGCGAGCAGGGTATTAAACCCAAGGTTATAGGCGAAGATCGTTGAGACCTGCATAAACATGATATAGGAGAAGCTCAGTAACAGGCCAAGTCCAAGATGAAGCCCCATCCCTCCGCGCATACGGCGCGAAGCTAGGGAGACCCCGATTACCGACAGGATAAAGGTGCTTATCGGACCGGCTGTGCGACGGTACTTCTCCTGCTCATACCGGGCGACATTATCAACGCCTCGCAGTTTCAGGTCTTTGATATAGTCATTGATCTGCCAGAAGTCCATCGTCTCTTCTTTACTGTTTTGCTGACCAAAATCGCCGGGCAACATCCGCAAAGTGGTATCAATGGCCAGCCCTGTCTTAATAACCTCCTGAGGTCCATGCATATCGCGAATGTAATAATTCTGAATCACCCATTTCTTTTTTTCCCTGTCCCATTTGATACTCTCAGCAATAAGCTTGGATACCAGCCGTTTATCTTCAAACTGATCGATTGAGAACCTGTAGCCCACATCCAGTTTATTGTTGTAGCTCTGCATGTAAACAAAAAGTCCGGGCTCTATCTGCCGGTGAATATTCTTATCATTATTAATATATTCGTTTTTAATATAGGTATTTCTGAAATTCACCCTCGATTCCGTTGAGGCAGGGATCACAAAATTTCCAAGAAGCCACGACATACCGGCAATTATTCCGGAAGCAATCATATAGGGACGCATCAGCCGTTTGTAGGAAATACCGCTGGCCAAAATGGCAATGATCTCGGAATTATAGGCCATTTTGCTGGTGAAGAAGATCACTGCAATAAAGGTAAACAATGCACTGAAAAGGTTCGCAAAATAGGGGATGAAATTAAGGTAATAGTCGATGGCAATTGCCTTTAAAGGAGCCTTTTTGGTAATAAAATCATCGATATTCTCAGAGATATCAAAAATAATTGATATACTGATTATCAGTGCAATAGCGAGGAAAAATGTTCCAAGATATTTTTTTATGATATACTTATCGATCCTTTTGATATACTTTATTTCCATTCGCTTTGAGTTATATTTTGATGATAGACCCGTATTTAAAGCCGTTTACCCAGCTGGTGGACCATCTTTTCTTTCCACGGTTTAAAAGTACCTGAAATAATCTGTTGTCGGGCTTCCCCCACTAGCCACAGGTAAAAGGCAAGATTATGAATACTGCCAATCTGGGCTCCCAGCATCTCCTTTGCATTAAACAGGTGGCGCAGGTATGATTTGGAATATTGGTGGTCAACAAAAGAGGTCCCCTCCGGATCAATCGGAGAAAAGTCGTCACGCCATTTATTGTTTTTAATATTGATGATTCCGTTGCGGGTAAAGAGCATTCCATTTCTCCCGTTCCTGGTAGGCATAACGCAATCAAACATATCGACGCCGCGATCGATTGCCTGAAGGATATTGACCGGAGTTCCAACCCCCATGAGGTATCGGGGTTTATTTTCCGGAAGTACCTCATTGACAATCTCAATCATTTCGTACATCTGTTCCTCTTTCTCTCCTACCGAAAGACCTCCGATGGCATACCCGTCGCTGTTGAAGGTGGCCACATGTTCGGCGGCTTTCCTGCGCAGGTCACCATAAACGCACCCCTGAACAATTGGGAATAACGATTGGGAATATCCATATTTGGGTTCGGTTTCATTAAACCTTTTGATGCATCTTTCGAGCCATCGCTGGGTCATTTCGCTTGATTTTCTGGCATAGTCATACTCGGCATCGCCAGGGGTACACTCATCAAAAGCCATCATGATATCGGCGCCGATAGAGCGCTGGATATCAATAACGTTTTCCGGGGTAAAAAGATGGCGGGAACCATCAATATGGGATTGAAATCTGGCCCCCTCCTCCGTCAGTTTCCTGATATCCCCAAGGGAGAACACCTGAAATCCACCGCTATCTGTCAAAATTGGTCTGTCCCATCCGTTAAACCGGTGGAGCCCCCCCGCCTTTTCAATAATATCGGCGCCGGGCCTGAGGTACAAATGGTAAGTATTGCCAAGGATGATCTGGGCTTTGATATCTTCCTTTAAATCTTTAAAATGGACACCCTTTACCGACCCAATTGTACCCACTGGCATGAATATCGGTGTATCTATATGTCCATGAGCTGTTTCTATCTTTCCAGCCCGTGCTTTTGACAACGGCGTTGTGCTTTGGAGTTCAAATTTCATTTTCAAAATTTCGCGCCGCAAAGATAGTCATTAATGAAGAATATCGGGAAATATGAAAAAAACATGAAAAACGATGATTGTTCGGCAGCCAATTTGTAATTTTGACCACTTTCGTTGATATTATTATGATTGAAATATACGGGTTTTCATTTGGTGGCGCAGAACTGGCGCTAATTATAGGATTTGTTCTAACATTCCTGGTACAGCTGTTTTATCAGTTATTGATGGCTATTTTCACATTAAGCGGCAAAAAAAAGGCAATTCAGGATGATTATCCGTCTGTTTCGATTATTGTGCCATCACGCAACTACGAGGAAAATCTCAGGACGCTCATACCGGTACTTCTGGACCAGGATTATCCCGACTTTGAAGTGGTAGTGGTGGATGATTGTTCTTCCGATGGGACAGAGTGGTACCTCGCTGAATTGAAGTTAAGATCCAACAAACTAAAAACAAGTCATATCGTTCAGGAGACAGATTTTCCAAATGCGCTGGCCATCACCATCGGCATCAGGGCTGCAACCAAAGAGTGGTTGATTTTCCTCAATCCGCTGTGCAGGGTGGCAGGGAATGACTGGTTGAAATCATTTGCAGCATCGTTACGCCCGAATATTGAAGCGGTTTTCGGTTTTGTGAAATACACAAATCTGAACGGTTCGATGAAGAAATTTTTCAGGTATGAGAATTTCGACGCTTTTATGCTTCACGGTTCGGCCCGTTACCTTGGGTGTCCAATGCCGGTTACCGACATGAATATTGCCTATAGAAGGGAGCAATTTCTCAATCTCAAAGGGTTTGCCGGCGTTCTCGATTCCCGGTTTTGCGAAAATGAATTATACATCAATAAAATATCAAACCGAAAGAATTCAACTTACCTCCTTGATCGCTCAACTGTTGTTAGTTACAAGGGTGATACCGACTGGTACGATGGAATGAACTTTAAAAAGAAACAGTTGTTAATAAAGAAAGAATTCACCGTCGGTCAAAGTGTTTTTTTATGGATTAATAACATAAGCCGGATTGTTTTTGATGCATCGATGATCGCCCTTCTGATCCTATCCCCATGGAGATTCTGGATCGCAGGGGTGTGGTTGTTCAAAATGATTCATGAATTGATCTGGGGAATTGCAGCGATGAAACGCCTTGGAGAAAAAAAACTTTTCCCGGGACTTTTGGTTCTAAGATCGGTTGTACCGTTTTTTAACAGTTTTTTATCTTTAAAATACTTATTTACCAGGCGAAAGCGTAAATGGAAATAAACCCAAATCTCTCGGAAAATGCCAGGCATGACATGGAGCTTGTTATTGCTGCCAGGTTAGGGGATCAGAACGCTTTTGCCCAGCTGATGAAACGTTATAAGGAGACCATCTATTTTATGCTGCTAAAGATGGTTAACAATAAGACAGATGCCGAAGATTGTACCATGGAAGCATTTGGAAAGGCATTTACCGATATTCACAATTACGAACCACATTATGCTTTCAGTACCTGGCTCTTCCGGATCGCCTCCAATAATGCCATTGATCACCTGCGAAAGAAGAGGACAGTGACCGTTCCACTTGAGCAAACCCTGGGAAACGGGAAAGGGTTGGGATTCGAATACAATTATAATATACGAACGGCATCCGATACTCCCGAAGAGAGTTTTATCAAGAAACAAAATGCCAAAATCTTACGTAAGGCGGTATCCAGTTTAAAACCGCGTTACCGCACCTTACTCGAAATGCGCTATTTTATGGAATATTCCTATTCTGAAATTTCCGAAGCATTAAATCTCCCTTTGGGAACGGTCAAAGTGCAATTGTTCCGTTCACGTGAGAAACTTCTTGAAGTGCTTAAAGATACCGAAATGGGCAAATGAAGAATGAAGAATGAAAAATGAAATTTTTTCCGGATTTATCGGTTACATCTATATAAAAGATTAGTGATTAAAAAGATATGCTCAATATTTTAAAGTATTTCCCCAATTTAACTCCTGAACAGATCACCTGCTTTGAAAAAATGGGACCTCTTTACCACGAGTGGAATGGAAAAATCAATGTTATCTCAAGAAAAGATATTGATTCGCTCTATGAAAAACACATTTTACATGCCCTGGCTATCGCCAAATTCATCACCTTCAGAGCTGGAACGAGTGTTCTTGACGTGGGGACCGGGGGGGGATTTCCCGGAATTCCGTTGGCGGTCCTGTTCCCAACCACACGGTTTGTGCTGATCGATCCGATAGGAAAGAAGATCAAAGTGGTGCAGGCAGTAGCAGAGGCGCTTGGTCTTAAAAATGTAATTGCCCTTCAAACGCGGGTACAGGAGGTGAAAGAGGAGTTCGATTTTGTAATTTCAAGAGCAGTTACAGCCTTCCCTCCATTTGTTGAACTGGTGAAAAAAAACATTGCAGTTAAACCACAAAACTCATTTCCCAACGGAATTATCTATTTAAAAGGTGGTGATTTCCAGGAGGAAATAAGCAAATTCAAAAAAACAATCGTAGTGACCGATATCTCAGGATTCTTTAACGAGCCCTATTTTGAAACTAAAAAAGTGATCTACCTCCCTGTAAACAGGTGATCATTTGAAATAATTTTAAGCTAAATCACAATTTGTTTTGCCATAAACGAAAAAAGAGTTATTTTTGCACTCCAAATTAGAAAAGAAATAGTTTAAATTAATAAAATATTTTTCAGAGATGAAAAGAACATTTCAACCATCGAACAGAAAAAGGAGAAACAAACACGGTTTCCGTGAAAGAATGTCTACCGCCAACGGACGCAAAGTTTTGAAAGCGCGTCGTGCAAAAGGACGTAAAAAACTCAGCGTTTCAGACGAACCTCAGCACAAGAGATAAAAGGTTGTTGTTCAGTAATTTCACACAAAAGGTAAAGAACGCTGTTCTTTACCTTTTGTGTTTATCCCAATTTTTTCAATTCTTCATCGCCGGTTTGGCTAATTGAGTACCCATAAAAACCTTTGGAAATGAGTGGTTCAGTATTATCCCTGTTACAATCTGCCAAAATTGCACCCCGACTCCTGCAGGTAGCTGAAAAGGTGGTTTCCAATGAGCGGATCAGCGCAAGCGATGGAAATGCCCTTTATACCGAAGGAAGTCTGCCTTTCCTGGCTATGCTGGCAGAAACCGTTTCCCGGAGAGCAGGCAATAATCATGTTTTTTTCAACCGAAATTTTCACATCGAGCCAACCAATATTTGTGTCAACCACTGCGCCTTTTGTTCGTACCGCCGGCGCAAGGGGGAAGAAGGGTGCTGGGAATTTAGTATTGAAGATATCCTGGCAAAGGTAAAATCCTATAAGGATTCGGGCGCCACCGAAGTGCATATCGTTGGCGGCGTGCACCCCGACAGGGATCTGTACTACTATATTGAACTGATCAAAGCGGTAAAAGCAGCAACCCCTGCGATTCATATCAAAGCCTTTACTGCCGTTGAGATCGATTCGATGTGCAGTCAGGCCGGTATAAACATCGAAAACGGTCTGCAATTACTTAAGGAGGCCGGACTTGGTTCTATGCCTGGTGGAGGGGCTGAAATTTTTGATGAGCAAATCCGCAAAAAGATTTGTCCCGATAAAACGGGTTCGGCCGAATGGCTGCGGATACACAGAATCGCCCATGAACTTTCAATTCCGACCAATGCCACAATGCTTTATGGCTTACTCGAAAACTTCGGGCACCGGATTGACCACCTCGAACGACTCCGTAACCTTCAGGACGAAACAAACGGATTTAATGCATTCATTCCATTGAAATTCAGGCATTACAATAATTCCTTTTCATACATTAAAGAAACAACCACCATCGAAGATCTGAGAAATTATGCCGTTTCAAGAATCTTCCTGGATAATATTCCCCATCTGAAAGCCTACTGGCCAATGATCGGGAAACAGGTGGCCCAGCTATCTATCGCATTTGGAGTGGATGACCTCGACGGCACAATTGACGACTCCACAAAAATCTATTCTATGGCTGGTTCTGCCGAGCAAAATCCATCCGCCTCAACCGACGAACTGATCGAAATGATAAAAGGAGCCGGAAAAATCCCTGCAGAACGTGACACCATATACAACATTATTAAAATATACTGATTAATTTTGTTCCATAAGATAATTTATTTGAAACAACGGGTATGCGGCTAAAAGAATTTCTCTCCAGTAAAATCTTTCTCAGAAATATGGGGTCTGCTGTTCTTGCAACGATTGCATTGGTCTGGATTACAATGATATGCCTGACATTCTATACCAATAAGGGAGAAAACTATGCTACCCCGGATTTCAAAGGACTAACAATGGCCCAGGTTGCCAGACTGGGTAATGAACATGATTTTCGCTTTATCATCGAGGACTCGGTGTACCGGAAAGACTTTATCCCCGGAACTGTCGTTTTTCAGAATCCCTCTCCCGGTCATAAAATTAAACCCAACAGGTTGATTCATGTAACCGTCGCATCCTTTACCCCGGATCAGGTTGAAGTTCCTAAACTTACCGATGTTTCAATACGCCAGGCAAGAGAACTGCTTGAATCCAAAGGATTTGCACTTGGAAACATTATGCTGCACCCTTCTGAATTTGATGACCTGGTCCTGGAACAGCAACATGAAGGGAGAGCAATTGAGCCGGGTTCAAGGTTGGCAAACGGCTCAACCATCGACCTGGTTGTGGGGAAACATATGACAGGCGGGGAAACAACTATTCCTGACCTTACAATGCTATCCCTTTCAGTGGCTCAGAATATTCTGAAAAGCAGATCTTTAAATATCGGGTCTGTTATTTATGACCCGGCAATTGTTACCACCGGTGATACCTTAAACGCAGTCATCTGGAAACAAGTCCCCCCTTTCGATCCTTCAACACCTGTGATGCCGGGAGGTTCGGTCGATCTATGGCTAAAAATAAAATCAGTATCCGCAGATTCAGCATCTGTTAATCCTGCTGGCAATCAATGAATATGCTAAATAATTTTGAAGAGCCTGAAGATTTGGATGATGCAGGTGAGGAAAACGGGCTGTTTGAACATTACCGTTTTGTAGCCGATCAGGGTCAGGGATTGATGAGGATCGATAAGTTTCTGACCAACCGGATGGAGGGAACCTCAAGAAACCGAATCCAGAGCGCCGCAGAAGCGGGAAGCATCCTGGTCAATGGATTACCGGTCAAATCAAATTACCGGGTCAAGCCAGGTGAAGAGGTGACCATTATGCTTGACTATCCCAGGCGGGAGTTGAAGCTTGTTCCGGAAGATATCCCGCTCAATATCATCTATGAAGACGAAGAGCTGATGATCATCAATAAACCGGCAGGTCTGGTCGTCCATCCCGGACATGGCAATTACAGCGGTACACTTGTTAACGGTCTGGTATACAAATATCAGAACCTTGAGTTATACGGAGGGAATGACCCCCGTCCAGGTTTGGTACACCGGATTGATAAAAACACCTCAGGGTTGCTGGTGGTGGCAAAAACCGAATTGGCCAAACTTAATCTGGCACTGCAGTTTTTCAATAAAACAACAAAACGGAAATATGTCGCTTTGGTGTGGGGCAATCTGGCTGCTGACGAAGGGACCATCGAGGGGAATATCGGGAGAAGTCCCAAAAACCGACAGGTATTCACCGTATTTCCGGATGGTGAGAGCGGAAAACCAGCGGTTACCCATTATCGCGTAATTGAAAGGCTGGGATATGTCAATCTTGTGGAGTGCATTCTGGAAACCGGAAGAACGCACCAGATCAGTGTTCACAAGAAACATATCGGTCACCCGCTGTTTAACGACGATGTATACGGCGGAGACAAGATCCTGAAAGGGACCACCTTTGCCAAATACAAACAATTTGTTGAAAATTGCTTCTCGATGATTCCCGGACAGGCGCTTCATGCCAGGATCCTGGGTTTTGTACATCCCGTCACGAAGGAGGAGATGATTTTTGATTCCGAACTGCCTGAAAACCTCGGGAAGCTCGTGGAAAAATGGCGCAACTACATATCAAACAGAGATATAGAATAACAGAGATAACCTATGAGTAAAAGAAATATCGCGGTCGTAGCCGGAGGTGACTCGTCAGAATACATCGTATCGGTCAAAAGTGGTGCAAATGTTTTAAAAGCGATTAATCCTGACCTTTTTACACCCTGGCTGGTCAGAATAAAAGGGGAAGAGTGGATCGTGTTTGACGGAGCGGAGAAAATTGCAGACATTGACAAGTCTGACTTCTCATTTTCTGTTAACGGGACGAAATACAGATTCGAATATGCCTACATAATTATTCATGGCACTCCCGGCGAGGATGGAACCTTGCAGGGGTATTTCGAGATGCTGAAAATACCTTACTCTTCCTGCGATGTTCAATCCTCTGCGTTGACATTCAATAAATATTTCTGTAACAATTACTTAAGAAGCTTTGGTATTCCAATGGCCAATTCAGTGCGGCTCATCAAGGGTGAAAAATACAGTGCCGCACAGATCGTGGAATCGTTGGGTCTTCCGCTGTTTGTTAAACCCAGTGCAGGAGGATCGAGCTTTGGGGTGACCAAGGTTAAAAAAGGGGAAGATCTCGTTGAAGCCGTAAACAAGGCGTTGGATGAAAGTCCGGAGACAATTATTGAACAGTTTATTGATGGAAAAGAATTTACATGTGGTGTGGTCAAAATCGGAGCACAAAAGCTGGTATTTCCCGTCACGGAGGTAATTCCGGCTAATGAGTTCTTCGATTACGATTCAAAATATATGCCGGGGATGGCCGATGAAATTACCCCAGCCCGGATTTCTGAGGCGCTTACCTTAAAAGTGCAGACCCTTTCCGCGCAGATTTATGATTTGTGTAACTGCAAGGGAATTGTTCGAATCGATTATATACTGAAAGGTGATATTTTCTATTTCCTGGAGGTAAATACAGTGCCGGGAATGACTGAAACCAGTTTTATCCCCCAGCAAATAAAGGCCATGGGTCTTAATCTGACCGATTTGCTTACAGATATAATCAACTCAGAGCTAAATTAATAGCAATAATCTGCCCTGTTTTTACCGCTGGTGTTAATTGTAAAAAAGATTTCAACATTTTGTGGATAACCCTGTTTGTTCAGCTGTTGATAATTTCACACATAGGCACAAGCTGCTGAACAGGGAAACAATACCCTGAACTTTGGGGATTTTCCTGTTCTGAAATCCAAAATTCAATGCTGTTTTTGAAGGATTAAGCGTAATTTCATTTTTTGAAATAAGTTGCGTGTGACAATATTTACTGTCAATTTATTTCATTTTATATCAATTGATTACGATTTAATGATGTCTATTATTCTGCTTTAATTTTATCCCTATGCCTGCCGATACAAATAATTTCCGCAACCGGAATAAACCGAAGATGACCATCGAACAGTTGAATGCCCAGTACGGGAAAATTCCACCGCAGGCCCCTGAGGTGGAAGAGGCCGTATTAGGCGCCTTAATGCTTGAACGTGATGCATTTACCGGTGTGGCAGCCATCCTGAAGTCTGAAAGCTTTTATAAGGAGGAGCACCAGAAAATATTCAAGGTGATCCAGCACCTGGTCGCCAACGAAAAACCCGTTGACCTGCTGATGGTTACCCAGGAACTTAAGAACAGGCAGGAGCTCGACGAAGTTGGAGGTCCGATCTATATCACCCAATTAACCAGCCGGGTAGCTTCTGCTGCTCATATTGAGTTTCACGCCCGAATCATCGCCCAGAAATTTATACAGCGCGAGCTGATCCGTATCTCCTCCGAGATACAGGTCAAATCGTACGACGACTCCATGGAGCTGGATGACCTGATCGATTATGCCGAATCGTCACTCTTTAAGGTCACGGAGGGAAACATCTCCAAAGAGTCTCAGCCTATTAAACCGTTGTTGCGCGAAGCGATCGAGCGGATTGAGGAGAACGCGAAGAAACCCGATGGACTGAGTGGTATTGCATCCGGGTTTACAAAACTGGACAAGATCACCTCCGGATGGCAAAATACAGACTTAATGATCGTTGCCGCACGTCCCGCGATGGGGAAAACGGCTTTTGTCCTATCGATGGCGCGTAATATGGCGGTTTTGAAACAGGTTCCTGTTGCTGTATTCTCACTCGAGATGTCCTCAATGCAGCTGGTTCTAAGGCTGATAGCCGCGGAGACAGAGCTTGGATCCGAAAAGATTAAAAGCGGGAAACTTGAAGACTGGGAGTGGGAGTTATTCAACCGACGGATTAAAAATCTGGAAAATGCCCCATTATATATTGATGATACCCCTGCATTATCTGTTTTTGAGTTCAGGGCAAAATGCCGCAGGTTAAAAATGCAGTACGACATCGGGATTGTGATTGTCGATTACCTTCAGCTGATGACCGCCGGTAACGATGTTAAAGGGAACCGCGAACAGGAGGTAAGCACGATCTCCAGGAACCTCAAGGCCATAGCCAAGGAGATAAACGTCCCGATTATAGCACTCTCGCAGCTGAACCGTTCGGTTGAATCGCGCGACGGTAAACGACCGCAGCTATCAGATTTACGTGAATCGGGGGCTATTGAACAGGATGCCGATATGGTTATGTTCATTCACCGTCCCGAATATTACGGAATAACACAGGACACCGATGGCAATTCACTAATCGGGATTGCCGAAATTATCATCGCCAAACACCGTAATGGTTCGGTAGGCGATGTTCAGCTCGCCTTCAAGGCTTCATTGGCCAAATTCAGCGATATTGAAGAGATCTCAATGGGAACAATGCCCGACGACCTCGGAGAGGGGAAGAAAGAGGCCATATACCGTTCAAAGATGAACTATGAGGCTTCCCCGGCAGGGGCGGCTTCACCTGTAACCGTTTTTGGAAGACCGGGTGATCACCTCACGGAAGGCGCGCCGTTTTAATCTGGCAAAAAGGGATAAATGATATCAAATCAATATCAAAATGATATTATCCGGTCCGGATTGCACACGATAAATTGCAACACTGATTCTTCCCTGGTTCATAGTAACAGGCTTATAATCAGTAATATATTTTGCCATTAGTTGTGACTAAAAAATACACTCACCTGTTTTTTGACCTTGATAATACTATCTGGGATTTTAACGCCAACTCATTTGACGCGCTTTATATTGCACTGGATAAGCTGAAACTGCTGGATCAAATTGGTTCATACGATGCCTTTTTCCGGATCTATATCGATGTAAACGACCGATTATGGGATCTTTACCGTCAGGGGCTGATACAAAAAAAAGTATTGAGCATACAGCGGTTCGAGGAGTCGTTTCAGAGACACGGCGCGCCGGTTAAAGTTGGAGGCGGAGCCGTTAATGATGCGTATCTGGCCGAGATGCCGCTTCAGACCAGACTTATTGAAGGGGCCCGAAAGATACTCGATCATTTGCATGGACGTTATGAGGTGGCGATTATCACCAACGGGTTTAAGGAGGTTCAATACGATAAGATTAAAAATTCGGAGTTGTCGAAGTACTTCCGCAAAATATTCATTTCTGAGGAGGTAGGGGCACAAAAGCCGCGCAGGGAGATTTTCGAATATGCCCTCAAGTCGATGAATGCCCCAAAAAAGAGTTCACTGATGATCGGCGATTCCTGGGATGCAGATATAATTGGCGCCAGGGATTTTGGAATCGATCAGATCTATTTTGATCCCAAATCAGATCTGAATAGAGAGAAAGGGGGTCCCACCCATCCTGCGTATCATAATTTTAACGAAATCATAGCACCACCCCCCTGTTTTTCTGAAACACAGCAAAAGAATGGTGGTAAAAATCAGGTTACGACGCGGATCATATCCGATCTCCATCATTTATTTTACATCCTGTAAATATTTTTTACCCTTTCTGTATAAGAATCACCGGAAACCCGAATCGCCCGCAATTAATTAGAAATTACACGAATGCAGTAAAAGCAAGCCTGGAAAGCCAGGTGTCAGTGCTGCAACCAAAACCGGTGCTACCGTTTGTACTGCAGCACCAGGGGGAACCCGCCACAGCGAAGATTTCCCGAGCCATTATCTAATATTAAATTTATGTTAATACAAAAGATGGTTCCATTTCCGGGAGACTCCCCAAATTTGCAACGATTAGAATTTAGCTATAAAATCACTTCCGCGACGGCACTATTTCGGAACAAATCCTCCAAATCACAGGCGATATATAAATTATTGCATATGATTTAAACGCCTCTTAATCTGTTTAAATATATATTGTTATACCATTCCAGCGGGTATTTATCCCCCATTTTAAACATGTAAGGGGTCATTTAATTAATTTAGAATTATTCTATTAAATAAAATCTGATAATTCTATTTAATTAATTAATAACCTATTATAAATTGGGCTCTTTTTTTTGCTTCCTTAAAACTGATATTTGTCATATATCTGACCCGCCTTGTTTTGCCCATCCACTCTCCTGAGGTTGATATAATTGATTGTTTGAATATATTTGCAAATTGTAACACATTTTAACTTTTTTACCTGAGTTAGCTGTAAATTTATTCTATTTATTAACATTTAATTTTTGTCTATGAAAAAATTTTCGCTGTTACTTGCATTTCTAGGGCTCATAGGATTGCAAGTCCTTTTTGCGCAGACCAGGGAGATCTCGGGGGTTGTGACTTCCAGCGAGGATGGGAGTACCATTCCGGGTGCTTCGGTCATCGTTAAAGGAACTACGTTGGGGACTATCACCGATATGGAAGGTAAGTTTACCTTAAAGATTCCTCAAAAGGCTTCGGCAATAATAGTCTCTTTTGTAGGGATGGTATCTACTGAAGTACCAGTTACCGGTTCAATAAATTATGCGATTAAACTCAAATCTGAAAGTATTTCGGTGGATGAAGTTGTGGTAACCGCTTTTGGAATTAAGCGTTCCGAAAAATCTTTGGGTTATTCAACCGCGAAGATGGATCCCAACGACGGTTTGATGAAATCGAATCCCGACTTCCTTAAATCGATGCAGGGAAAACTTGCAGGGGTTGATATCCGTAGCTCTCAGGGTACCCCTGGTGCAGCAACACGTATCAATATCCGTGGTAATTCATCCTTTTATGGTTCCAACCAGCCTTTGATTGTTGTTGACGGTGTTCCGTTAAGCAATGATCAGGTAACGACCAGTTCCCAGACATCGGGTGGTGGAGCTTATTCTGACGGTTTCTCTTCACTTGATCCAAATGATATCGCATCATTATCTGTACTTAAGGGTTCTGCAGCGGCAGCGCTTTACGGTTCACGCGCTTCAAATGGTGTGATCCTGATTAAAACCAAATCGGGTAGTGTGAGCGATACCAAAAAGAAAATGGAGGTGACCTTAAGTTCATCCTGGTCTGTTGAAAACATCGCCAATTTACCAGAATATCAGAATAAATATGGTGCAGGAGCTAACGCAGGATATTCGAATTCAAATGGTTCATGGGGACCAGCATTCGGAACACTTGATTCCATTCCAATCCAAAATGCTTCATGGACGACCTTTTATCCCAAATTATTTTCGTCAACCAAGAATGTGCCCTACAAGGCTTATGAAAACAATGTAAAAGACCTGTTCCGTACCGGTCTGGTCTCAGATAATTCACTCAATATAGCCGGTGGCAATGGTAAGACGGCCTATAACGCCACCTTATCCCACATGAATCACAAAGGTTATGTACCAAATTCAAGCTACAAACGTTCAGGAATGAGTGTTGGTGGTTCATCTCAGTTAATGAATGGATTAAATGTGAGAGGAAGTGTAAGTTATACCAGTACTGACCAGGTGGGTAGTGTATTTGGTGAAAACCAGGTTGAAGGAGCTTCTTCATCATTTGCCCGGGCATTGTTCCTTGCCCGTAACTGGGATATCGCCGGAAGGCCTTTCGAAACACCTACAGGTCTTCCTATCTCGACCAATAATTCACAATATGACAACCCATTATGGGCATTTAAACACAATACAGTAACCACAAAAGTTGACCGTTCAATGGCCAATTTTGGAGCTGATTACAAGATTCTGCCCTGGTTATCCGCTTCTTACCAGTTAGGTACAAATATCTACGCTTTAAACCGCAGGGAAATTATTGACATTGGTTCACGTGCTCTTGGTGGAAAAGGTCAGTTAAAAACAGACCAGTACAGAAGTGCTGAATTGGAGTCAAATCTTGTCGTGACCGCACAAAAAGACTTCATGGAGGATAAATTCTCTGTTAAGTTTTCTGCTGGTCATAACCTTAACCAGCGATATACTTCCAGAACAGCCATGCAGGGTTCAGAACTTGGTGTTCCCAATATTTACACCCTTGCCAACACAAAAACTCAGACCACACTTGCCGATGGAAGTACCAAGCGCAGACTGATGGGGGTTTTTGGTGACCTGACCCTGGGATACAAAAACTATGCATTTATTACTGCAACCGGTCGTAATGACTGGTCTTCGACCCTTCCGATTAATAACAGAAGTTATTTCTATCCTGCTGTTTCGGGTACCTTTATTTTCTCCGATGCCTTCGAACTGAAAAACGATTTCTTCAGTTATGGTAAAGTTCGGGCAGGCTGGGCAAAGGTTGGCCGTGACGCCAGTCCCTATGCTTTGATTGACACTTATGACCTGTATGATCCGTTCAACGGACAGGCCAGAGCCGGTGTTCCTACTACCAGTAATAACATAAACCTGCAACCTGAGTTCACCCAGGAGACAGAGTTGGGCGCCCAGGTGGAGTTCTTCAACAGAAGGCTTGCATTGGACTTTACCTGGTACAACAAACTGTCAACCAATCAGATTGCAGCTGTTGGGCTACCTTATTCAAGTGGTTATCAAAGTTATTATACCAATTTTGGAAAGATTCAGAACAAGGGGGTTGAAATTGATTTAAGCGGGAAGATGATTCAGACCAAAGATTTCGCGTGGAGCGCACATTTCACCTTTACCCAAAATAAAAATACGGTACTTGAACTGATCGAAGGTGTCGACCGGATTCAATTAAGTGGTGTACTTACCGGTATATCCCCCTATTTGGAAAAAGGGATGCCTTTTGGTTATTTAAGAGGTACTACCGATTATCGTGATGACCAGGGTAATTTACTGATCGACCCAAAAACAGGATTACTGATCCCCAATCCTACCGAAACGATGGTAGGTGATCCAAATCCAAAATTCAAACTGGGATTAAATACCACAATTACCTATAAGAACTTTTTCATCACAGGTCAGTTCGACTGGAGAAAGGGTGGAGATTTCTATTCTGTGACCATCAATTCATTGTTAGGTCGTGGTGTGACACGCGATACAGAAGATCGTGAACATACATGGGTGATCCCAGGATTTTATGGTGATGCAAACACAGGCGCCCCACTGCT
>JAHEYS010000230.1 GCA_023251475.1 Prolixibacteraceae bacterium | reverse complement strand
TCCTTCGCAGGGAGGATCCATTGATATGACCATTGAAAAAAACGGAAAGCCAGCCAACCTGACCTTTGCCAAAATAAAAGTGAAAACAATATGTACAAGCATTTTTTCAAACGTTTAATTGACATAGTTCTGTCGCTTATCGCATTAATTATTGTCTCCCCGATCCTTATTCTTGTTGTCATCGGGCTGTTATTAACCGGTGAGCATTATGTATTTTATTTTCAGAAAAGGATCGGTTATAAAAACGGATATTTTAATATCTGGAAGTTTGCTACCATGCTCAAGGACAGTCCTAACCTTGCCGGAGGAATTTATACCACTAAAAAAGACCCACGGTTAATGCCTTTGGGTGGATTCTTAAGAAGAACCAAAATCAATGAACTACCTCAAATAATAAATATTCTGAAGGGGGATATGAGTATTATTGGCCCCAGACCACTGGTAGATAAAACATTTGATCCCTATCCCGATCATGTAAAAGCGACCATCTATAATATCAAACCAGGTCTTACCGGAATTGGCTCAATTTTTTTTCGTAATGAGGAAAAGCTGTTGTCGGAAACCATTTTGCCCACCCACATCTTTTATGCAAAACATATTTCCCCCTATAAAGGTGAACTGGAACTCTGGTATCAAAATCACCTCTCCCTGTATACAGACGTTATGCTTATTCTTATAACGGCCTGGGCAATTTTATTTCCTGAGAATAATCTGATTTATAAGGTTTTCAGAGACCTGCCTGAGAAGCCCAAAGAATTAATTACTAACTCATAATCTTCCTTCCCCAAATGTATGAAAACCGTTATAATCACACATTTATCCCGGTTTGTATTTAAACTTAAACACTGATTTGCAATGAAAATTCTTGTTACGGGTACTGCAGGATTTATCGGCTTTCACCTGGCTAAAGCGCTTCTTGAAAGGGGTGATGAGGTTGTAGGAGTTGACAATATCAACGATTATTACGATGTTGAACTGAAGTATTCCAGGCTGGCAGAGACAGGGATAGCAAGCGAAGCTATCATTGACAATGTTTTGGTGCAAAGTTCCAGATATGACAAATACCAGTTTGTAAAGCTTGATATTGCTGAACGCCCCTTACTGGACCTTCTCTTTACCTCAGCGAAATTTGACAAGGTAATCAATCTGGCTGCCCAGGCCGGAGTCCGCTATTCACTTGAAAACCCACAAGCCTATATTGATGCCAATATCACAGGTTTTCTAAACATTCTTGAATGCTGTAGGTTTAACAACATCAAACACCTCGTATATGCCAGTTCCTCGAGTGTTTACGGCAACAATCTTAAAATGCCGCTGAGCACATCCGATAACGTTGATCATCCTATCAGTCTTTATGCTGCCACAAAAAAGAGCAATGAGCTGATGGCCCATACCTACAGTCATCTTTTTGGATTGCCAACGACAGGGCTCCGGTTTTTCACGGTTTACGGCCCTTATGGCCGTCCTGATATGGCATTGTTCCTTTTTACAAAAGCAATTCTCGCCAATCAGCCTGTGGCGGTTTTTAACAACGGGGAGATGCAGCGCGACTTTACTTATGTTGACGATATTGTAGATGGTGTGGTCAGAGTGCTCGATCATCCTCCCCTGTTGGAGAATGCCAGCTCTGAAGATCCTTCTGTCAGCAGAACTGCCCCGTATAAAATTTACAACATCGGGAACTCTTCACCTGTCCGGTTGATGGACTTTATTGGCGCCATTGAAACCAAACTAGGATTGCAGGGGCAAAAGAAGTTCCTCCCGATGCAACCGGGAGACGTCCCCATGACCTGGGCCGATACCTCCGATCTTCAGTCAAATCTTGATTACACGCCCAACACTCCGGTCAAAGAGGGTGTAGGTAATTTTATTGACTGGTACAGAAAATATTATCAGGTGTAATCACCATGCCCGCGAACCAACCTTTCAATATCCGCATCTGTTCCATCGTAAAGACGCTCCTGCTGATTGCCCCGGCTGTCTCGTTCACCTCACTGTCCGCTCAGCAAATGAAAGGTTTTTCACCTGAATTTAGCGTAAATCAAAGTACCCTGATTAGTACAGGGGAGGATCTCCCTTTTTGGATGACCACTGACAGTAATGGCGCTTATTCACTTCATAACCAAACTTATTTACTGTTTCAGGCCGGGTTAAAAAGAAAAATGGAGCGCGATTCGCTGAAGAAGTGGGGATATTCTTACGGCGGCAATATGGTCTGCGGCCTGGCCGGAGCCGCCGAATTTCACCCTAATGAATACTGGCTGGGAATTCGCTTTCAATCCATCATTCTTAAAGCAGGAGCCGAATCAGATCCGGTGATTTATTCCGGGCTCTCCTCCACCAACGGGAACATGTACAGATCGCGAAATGCCCGTCCGGTTCCGGGACTTTCCCTCTCCACAAATGGATTTCTTCCGCTCTTTTTGGGTAAAAAGTGGTTCTCTTACCGTTTTTTATACGAAGAAGGTGTCTTAAATGATCAGGGCGTGGTTTCCAAGGTTCATTTACACCGTAAAAACTTCTATCTGAAAGGGGTCGTTTCATCTTCTCTCTCTCTGTCGCTCGGCATTGAACACTATGTTTTCTGGGGCGGAAATTCGCCGGTTTTCGGCCAGCAACCTACATGGAACCAATATTTTCGGTATGTGTTTGGAAGGAATGGTGGCGCCGGGGCAACCGGAAGCGATCAGATTAACAGAGCAGGGAACCAATTGGGAAGTTATAACCTGGAGTTGAAAAAAGAGTTCAGGAGCATAAATGCTGTTTTCTATTGGAATCACCCGTTTGAAGACCATTCCGGGATGGAACTTGTCAATATCAGCGATGGATTGTGGGGGATTCACCTGGCGAAGAAAGATAGGGGAGCGCTGATAACCAATTTCGTATATGAATATCTCAGCACATTAAATCAGAGTGGGCCTGTACATCTGGAACCAGCCCCAACTCCTGAAAATCCTTCCAGGCGTAGTGGCCGTGGACAGGATGACTATTTTAATCATATGGTATATACTTCGGGGTACACCTATTACCATCGGATGATGGGGACCCCACTTTTTGTTCCGGAGATCGGAAACGGTACTGCGAAGGCTTTTGAGAGTACAAGAATGTGGATGCATCATTTCGGATTTGGGGGCTTTTTAAACAGTCGTTTGTCCTGGAAATCACTGATGACCTGGTCGCGTAATTTTGGGACTTACCTGAATGCTTATCCAAACCCCCTTGATGAATTCTCATTTTTGGGAGAATGCCGTTATGTAACCGTTAAACTCCCTTTTGAAGTAAAGGCCGGGATGGCCTGTGACATTGGCGACCGGTTTGAGCGCAGGTTTGGTGCTTACCTGGGGATCGGTTTTCATTTTTAATGTGTTTGTTATTTGATGACTTGTCTGAAAAATAATTTGCGTATATTTAAGCTGTTTTAAGTTTCCAAGTCAATAACTTCAAAATAGATGATCTCCGTACTCTTTTCTATCCGGCAACGTCTGCGGATCATTATCAGCCTGATTTACCTGAGTTGCACTGCAATTCTCTCGCTGGTGCCGCCCAAAAGCCTTCCTCAGATTCAGTTATTTCCAGGGGCGGATAAAATAGTCCATGCCGGCCTGTATCTTGGTCTTGCTTTTCTTGCCTGCTGGTCCATGCCTGCCGGGGTTAAACGGTCATGGTATTATTATGTCATTATCTTTTCAGTTGTATGGGGAATCCTCATGGAGATATTCCAGTTTATAATGCACCAGGGGCGTTCATTCGAGTTCAATGATGTAATTAGCAATATAACCGGCACATTAATTGGTGTTTATTTCTATATCCTTTTGTCCGGGTTTAAGACAAAAATTTAATCTTACCATAAACATCTATAACCAATTCAATCTAGAGTAGTTATGAAAGGAATAATACTTGCAGGAGGTTCAGGTACAAGATTGTATCCCATTACTAAAGGGGTGTCCAAACAATTATTGCCGGTATACGATAAACCGATGGTTTATTATCCGCTATCAACCCTGATGCTGGCCGGTATAAAGGATATTCTATTGATCTCCACTCCGGAAGACATCGTAATGTACGAGAGGCTGTTAGGGAATGGGGAAGATTGGGGCATTCACATTTCCTATAAGATTCAACCGTCTCCCGATGGTCTCGCACAGGCGTTTCTCCTTGGGGAAAAGTTTATCGGGAGCGATGATGTATGTCTCGTTCTTGGAGATAACATCTTTTATGGATATGGCTTTTCCGGGATGCTCAACGAATCGGTTGAACTGGTAAAAAGGGAGCAGAAAGCGGTCATATTTGGTTATGTGGTATCTGATCCTGAACGGTATGGTGTGGCTGAGATCGATAAAGCGGGAAACGTCCTCTCCCTTGAGGAAAAGCCCGTAGTACCGAAATCAAATTATGCGGTTGTCGGGCTCTATTTTTATCCAAATTCTGTCATCAGAATTGCCAAAAAGATTAAGCCTTCACCACGCGGAGAACTGGAAATAACAACTGTAAATCAAGAATATATGAATATGAAGCAGTTGAAATTGTCTACCATGGGACGCGGTTTTGCCTGGCTGGATACCGGAACTCACACCTCGCTGATTCAGGCATCAAATTTTATCGAAACCATTGAAACACGACAGGGATTGAAGGTGGCATGTCCCGAAGAGATTGCTTACCGCAGTGGCTGGATTTGCAGGGACGAGCTGATCAAACTGGCTCAGCCGATGTTGAAAAATCAATATGGACAATACCTTTTAAGGTTAACTACAGATTAATTAATTGTCAGAAAAGAAATACATGAAGGTAATTGCGACCCTGATTCCAGAAGTACTTATTTTTGAGCCCGATGTTTTTGGCGACCAACGGGGCTATTTTTTCGAATCTTTTCGTCAGGATATTTTTGAGGAATATGTAGGCACTATTCAATTTGTCCAGGATAATCAATCCAAATCGGGATTTGGTGTTTTGCGCGGGCTCCATTTTCAAAGACCCCCGTTTACCCAGGCAAAACTTGTACAGTGTCTGCAGGGTGAAGTTCTTGATATCGCTGTCGACCTCCGGATTGGTTCCCCAACCTATGGAAATCATGTCCCTGTAAAGCTTTCGGAAGCCAATCACCGCCAGTTATATATTCCCAGGGGATTTGCCCATGGATTTGCAGTACTAAGCGAAACAGCGGTGTTTTCTTATAAATGTGATAACTACTATAATCCTGATGCTGACGGGGGTGTGGCGTGGGATGATCCTGATATCGGTATCGACTGGCTGCTAAAACCGGATGAGATCAGGCTCTCCGAAAAAGATAAAAATCAGCCATTGCTCAGGCAAATCTCGTACTTTGAATACAATAGTTTCGGACGAAATTCCATTTAATTTAAAATTAAGACGCATGAAAATCTTACTTAAACAATCGATCGTTTTCAGCCTGTTGATCATTACCCTCTTCGGATGCAGTAAGGACAGCGGCACCACTCCAGTAGTTATCCCTGATACTACAAAACCAACCATTTCCATTTCAAAACCGTCAGCTGGTCAGGTGTTTACTTCCGGAATTGCCGTTGTGAACATCCCTTTTGAAGCCACTTTCGCCGATAATGTGAATCTTAAAAGCTATAGCGTGGCAATTTCCAAAAAGATAGTTGGTGGAATGATTCTGAAGATCGTACCTACGTCTGTGCCATTTGCTTATACCAAATCGACGACCAGTCTGAATTCCGGTGTAAAATCACAGGTGGTCACCCTGTCCGATATTAATTTACCGGCCAATACCGCCAACCAAATTGTAACCACGGGCGTTTACAATTTGACCGTAACCTGTAATGATGGTTCAGACAATCTTGCCTCTACTACCATTGAATTTACCATCAACTAAATCAGATTATGACCAGTAAAGATCATCCGTTTCAAAAATATATTAAACTTTTCTGGGGTCTCTTCGCGATTGGAGTCGTGATGATAATTATTCTTTTTAGCCTGGTAGCCAATGGAAAGCTGGGTTTTATGCCAACCCTTACCGAGCTTGAAAATATTGAATCGTCCCTGGCTTCCGAGGTATATTCCTGCGACAGCGTGGTCATCCGCAAATTCTTTTTTAAGGAGAACAGAACTTATGTTCCATATGAACAGATCAGTCCGAATGTAATCAAGGCCCTTATCGCGACAGAGGATGAACGTTTTTATCATCATTCCGGCATTGATGTCAGGGGATTACTCAGGGTGACCAAAGGGGTTATTACCGGCAATGAGAGTTCAGGAGGGGGGAGTACGATCAGTCAGCAGCTGGCAAAGATGTTGTTTCCGCGTGAGGAGATGGGGAGCAAAGTAGACCTGGCATTCCGGAAATTCAGGGAGTGGGTAATAGCTGTAAAACTGGAACGCAACTTTACCAAGGAGGAGATATTGACGATGTATCTTAACAAGTTTGATTTTTTAAACCTGGCAGTGGGAATAAAGTCTGCTGCCCAGATCTATTTCGGGACCACTCCCGATCAGCTTACCTTTGCTCAGGCGGCAATGCTGATCGGAATGGCCAAGAATCCTTCCCTTTACAATCCCATCCGCCGACCTTCACTGGTAAAACAGCGCAGAAATGTTGTGCTTGATCAGGTTCGCAAATTCGGAGCAATCTCCCAGGCCGAATATGACAGGCTGAAAGCTACACCATTAAACCTGAATTACCATAAAGAAGATTTCAAAACGAGCCCGGGCATCTATTTTACGGAATATCTCAGGACGATCCTAATGGCGCAGCAGCCCGTACGTGAACGATATGCCGGATGGCAGTCCCAGCAATTTAAAGAAGACTCCATAGAATGGGCGACCAACCCCCTGTACGGATGGTGTCATAAGAATCCAAAACCTGACGGGACCCCATATAATATTCACTCGGATGGATTAAAGATTTATTCCACCATTGATATGCGTATGCAGGCGTATGCTGAGTATGCTGTAAGACAGCATCTTAGTGTCGAGATTCAACCGGTTTTTAACCAAAGGATCAAAATATTAAGAAACCGCCCATTCCCCAATTCCATGTCAGACGAGGAGGCACAGAACCTGCTCAATTTCGCCATCAAACAGAGTGAACACTACCGGCAACTTAAAAGTCAGGGGATGAATTATGATGAGATTATCAGGGAATTTAAAAAGCCTGCTGAGATGACCGTATTCAGTTGGAGGGGTGAGATTGATACGACGATGACACCGCTTGACTCGGTGAAGTACTCCCTTGGTTTCCTGAGATCGGCGATGATGACCATGGAGACAAAGACCGGTCATGTGAAGGCATGGGTTGGAGGGCCAAACTACAAATATTTCATGTACGATATGGTGAAGTTAGGGAAACGGCAGGTTGGATCAACGGTTAAACCATTTCTCTATACCCTGGCAATGCAAAACGGGTATTCGCCGTGTACCATGGTTCCCAATGCCGAACAGACTTTCTATTTACCTGACGGAACCACCTGGACTGCAAAGAATTCAGGAGATACCGACTACGACGGACAGATGGTCACTTTAAAATGGGGCCTTGCCAATTCTGTCAATCAGGTATCGGGTTGGGTAATGAAGCAGTTTAATCCGGAGTCGATGGCCAATATGATGCGGAAAATGGGAATTACCAGTCCTATTGATGCAGTACCCTCCATGTTCCTTGGTACTTCCGATGTTTCTATTTATGAGATGGTAGGTGCATATGGCACCTATGCCAATCATGGCGTTTACACCAAACCAATATTTGTTACCCGGATTGAGGATAAAAACGGCAATATTCTGGCCCGCTTTTCGCCCGATCACCACGATGCGATCGATCCGAAAACCGCCTATCTGATGCTCAATCTGATGGAAGGGGTTGTAAATGAAGGGACAAGTCAGCGCCTACGCAGGGCGAACCTGATTTATGGGGGACTCACCGCCGACATTGCCGGTAAAACAGGAACTACTCAGAACCAGTCGGATGGATGGTTTATGGGAATTACTCCGGAGCTGGTTACCGGGGTGTGGACAGGCGGCGATTTGCGTGCCATCCACTTTGAGGGTTTAACGATGGGACAGGGGGCCAACATGGCTTTGCCTGTTTATGGCTATTTTATGAATAAGATCTACCGTGACCGTAAATTAGGTTATTCGCAGGAGACCAGGTTCGAAGCACCTGAGGGGTTCCGGATGGACCTCGATTGTTCAAAGGTGATGAAAGCCGATATTGATAAACATGCAAATGATAATGATTTCTTCTGATCCTTGGATGACCGGACAGGGATTGCTGTAAAACTGTTTATATTTTTTTTTATTAGTGCCCGGTTAACTCCATTCTTTATCCGCTACGCGGAAAAGGGGTGGAGTTTTTCATTTTTTACAATACCGGATCCGCTACGTGGAATAGAGATATATTATTTCAATTGTATTACAGTAGGTTACAATTTTTCATTATTTCATTTCTTCATTTTTCATTGATTAACCCGGCGCCTTCCATTCCCCGTATTCCATCATCAGCTTTTTGAGCTCTTCCACTGCATTTTCGGTGTCAACGTGCCGTTTAATCAATTTCTGACCTTTATAGAGGTTGATCTTCCCTTTGCCTGAACCGACAAATCCGTAATCAACATCTCCCATCTCACCCGGACCGTTTACCACACATCCCATGATCCCGATCTTCAGATTTTTCAGGTGGTCGAAGTTCCGTTTAATTTCAGCGAGGGTTTCCCTGATGTCAAACAGCGTTCTGCCGCATCCGGGACAGGAGATAAATTCCGTTTTGGTCACCCGCATCCGGCTTGCCTGTAAAATGCCAAAGGCAAGGTTTTTCAGTTCGTTGTATCCGGTGTTCCCTTCATTGGTCAGCAGAATACCATCTCCATATCCGTCGATAAATAATCCCCCCAAATCAGTCGAGGCCTTTACAAGCAGATTTTCATAGTTGTTCTCCTTGTACGAGCGGTGAAGGATAACCGGGTTTTTGCAAATATGTGCGTCGAGTTCCATAAAGAAGGCCCGCATCTCTGCATAGCAATTCAGGTTGTCGCTTTCCATGATCAGGATGACCTTCCGCTCTCTTTTCAATTTTTCGATGATCTCAGGATTCTCCTCCTTAAAAACATCGTAAATCTTTTTGTTGACCCTTACGAATCTCATCTGACCTGTGTAATTATCATTAAAAAGATAATCTTCCAGTGATAAGATGGGGTAGGATTTACTGCTTCGGTCAAGAATCCGTTTCCCGTCATAAAAATATTCAGGTTCAGTTCCCGAATTCAGCGTGCGAATCTCCTCCCGGGTATAATTATTAAGGCTTCCAATCACAACTGCGGCTTTCTTGCCTCCGATATCATTCACCGGCCGGCTTGAACGGCGTTCATATTCAAACGGATTGGTCTGGGCAACCAGTGGGGCTTTTATCGGTGCGTGGTTCTCCCTCCCTTTAAAGACGTCGACCAGTTTTCGTGCAAACGGGATCTCTGCTGCCGGATCTTCGGTCAGTGAAATCCGGATGGTATCCCCAATGCCATCGGCAAGAAGCGCCCCCGATCCGACAGCCGATTTTATCCTTCCATCTTCTCCCTCTCCTGCCTCGGTTACTCCTATGTGGAATGGATAACTCATATCCTCCAGCCGCATGCGGTAGTTCATTAACCTCACCGTATAGACCATTGTGCGGGTATTGCTCGACTTTATGGAGACCACAATATTATTGTACTCTTCCCTTTTGCAAATCCTTAGAAATTCCATTACCGACTCCACAATTCCTGCCGGAGTATCTCCATAACGGCTCATAATCCTGTCGGATAGTGAGCCCTGGTTGGCGCCGATCCTTAATGCGGTACCCCGTTCCTTGCACTGCCGGATAAACGGCACAAAACGATCCTCTATTCTTGCAAGCTCTTCACGGTACTCTTCATTGGTATAAATAAGATGTTCAAACTTGGCGCGTTTGTCGTAAAAATTCCCGGGATTGATCCTTACCTTGCGAACATACTTAATCGCTATTTCGGCGGCTGCCGGATTGAAATGAACATCAGCCACCAGTGGATTCAGGTACCCCCTTCGATCAAGCTCTGCCCTGATATTTTTTAAATTTTCGGCTTCCCTGATCCCCTGCACCGTGACTCTGACAAAATCAGCGCCCGCATCCAGAATCCGGATTACCTGGTTGACTGTTGCCTCCGTATCTTTGGTGTCAGTATCGGTCATCGATTGTAGCCGGATAGGATACCTCCCCCCAAGGGTCACCATCCCAATTTTAACTATTTCAGTGTCTTGCCTTTTGAAGCGTAAAAGGTCATCAATGTAATTGAAATTCTGATTCATCATTCCACGTATCTCTTATAGTCGATAGCTTTTGCAAATTTATTCTTTATTTTGAATTAAATTTGTTGAAAATAAGTTATATGTCGGTACAGTTAGAATCGGTCACAAAAATATACGGAATACAAAGAGCACTCGACAAGGTATCATTGTCGGTAAACCCGGGTGAGATTGTCGGGATTTTGGGACCCAATGGTGCCGGGAAAACGACAATGATGAAAGTGATTACCGGTTTTCTCCATCCCGACGGGGGAATAGTCAGGGTAAACGGAACAGTCATCGGAGATGATACGCTTGAAATCAGGCGCCAGATTGGGTATCTTCCGGAGAATAATCCGCTTTATGTTGATTTATATGTTCCTGAATACCTGGAGTATGTGGCCGGTATTTATCGCATGAGTGGTGTAAGGAAGCGTGTGGAGGAGATCATCGGACTTACAGGTCTTGAACGGGAGAAACGGAAGAAGATCGGGGCCCTTTCACGGGGTTACCGGCAGCGGGTGGGCATCGCCC
>JAHEYS010000229.1 GCA_023251475.1 Prolixibacteraceae bacterium | reverse complement strand
ACTCGACAAAACGCCTGTAAAAGAGCTACTTACAAATATAGATTACAAAAATGTCAAAGAGATAGGATATAAACAACTGTCACTCAGTCTCTTTTAACGAGACAGTAGTGATATTATTTAATCGTTTTGCTTTCCCTGATGAGCTTAAGCTCGTGTCAGAAGTTTCTGGATACAAAACCATCAGACTTTCTTAGCCCCGTAAACTATTTTACAACATTGGAGCAGTTAAATTTTGCCCGCAGTGGTGTATATAATAATTTGGGAGGCGCTATGACCTCCTATGCAAATTACCTTACATTTGCTCAGGCAGATGAATCTTTTATGAACCGGACATCACTGACTACCGGACCTTGGAATTACTTTTATAACTCTGCTGACACCTATGTGCTGGCCATGTGGCAAAATTTGTATTATGGTATCAACCGTGCCAATGTTGTTTTGGCCAATTTGGACAAGAACCCGGATCTTCCACTTAAAAACAGGAGTATCATCCGGGGTGAAATGTTATTTTTGAGGGGCTATTTCTATTTTCAACTGGCCTGTTACTGGGGAGGAGTACCCTTGAAGTTGGAACCTACCTCTTCAATTGTTAACGTGGATATTCCAAGAGCAAGCCTTAAAGACACCTATGCGCAGATATTGAAAGATATGGAAGCCGCTGAGCCACTGGTTCCCCGAATCGACAGTATTAAATATGGCGGAGGTGTGAATAAATCGGCTGTCCGCGGCTTGTTGGCACGTGTTAATTTATACATGGCAGGAGAACCGCTGAAAGATAAAACAAGATATACCGAAGCAAGCAAATGGGCAAAAAAGGTGATGGATGATCCGTTGGCGGCACATACGTTAAATCCCAGTTATCCCCAGATTTTCATTAATCTGGCTCAGGACAAATATGATATCAAGGAAAGTATCTGGGAAGTTGAGTATTGGGGCAATAATACCACCCAATGGACAGAAGCAGGAAACAACGGGTATATCAACGGACCTGCATCCGGTACCACGTGGGGTCAGGATGCTGCTTATATGACCATTACATCAAAATTCTATGATGTTTTTGAAAATGGTGATAACCGTAAATGGTGGGATATTGCCTGCTTTACTTATGGTGCAAAACCTACGAAAACGATGGTCACACATCCGGTGCTTCAGTCAATAAAAAATGGGCTGCAACCCGGAAAATGGAGAAGGGAATATGAATCTGTAACACCTCAGGCAGCTACCTCAACCCCGATAAACGTAGTACTTTTGCGCTATGCTGATGTACTTCAGATGTATGCTGAAGCAGAAAATGAAATTAACAACGGCCCTTCGGCAGCAGCTATTAAAGCGATAAATGATGTAAGAGAAAGAGGGTGGTCAACCGGCGTTAAAAGTATTAGTGTGACCAATGGCGGATCGGGTTACACCACAGCGCCAACTGTAACTTTCTCTGCGGGGGCAGGATCGAATGTTATTCCTGTCACAGCTACCGCAACCGCAACAATATCAGGAGGGAAAGTCACTGCTATTAATCTCAGTCGTGATTTGACCGGTGTAACTTACTACAATGAAGGTCAATATACCACAGTTCCCACGATAACCATTACCGGCGG
Source organism: Prolixibacteraceae bacterium (assembly GCA_023251475.1). Classification (GTDB taxonomy): domain Bacteria; phylum Bacteroidota; class Bacteroidia; order Bacteroidales; family Prolixibacteraceae; genus JAAFHB01. The sequence goes on along the minus strand of JAHEYS010000229.1, from coordinate 9,256 downwards.
GGGCGGAACAGGGGCAACCGCAACAGCAGACATTTGGAAGAAGACTGATGGTGACCTGACTGCAGTACAAACTGCTTCCAAAGCAAGTTTTCTTGCTGTTATCCAGGATGAAAGGATGAGGGAACTCAACATGGAAAATCTGAGGAAATTTGACTTATTACGTTGGGGCATATTCCTTCAGGTGAATCAGGACATGGGAAACCGGATGACAACAGAGGGTTATGCAGCAGCTTTCATTAAGTACTATACAAATGCAAGCCAAAAAGATCTGCTTTGGCCTATACCCTCAGTCGAATGTGTAGCCAATCAGGCAGTAGAACAAAATCCACTTTGGTAAAATAATATACATTAAAAAGATTATGAAATTCAAATATTATAACATGTTATTAGGGGTACTATTAATGACCTCCTGTAACAAAGATATTGTGACGAATCTGGAAACTCCGACCTTTGATGTAACAACAAAGACTTCTACATTTAAAGCAGGGCAACCTATAACATTCCTTTTTTCAGGTACTGCCCATACCATTTCATTTTACTCTGGCGAAACATTAAAAGATTACAGTTTCAAAGATGGAAGAGTGGTTAATGTAACAGGAGCGGGGGCTACAATGGAATTTACCAGCAGTCTTCAGGTAGCAGGTACACAGACAAATCAGCTTACAATTTTGGCATCGACAAACTTTAATGGAGATTACAGTAGTGTGGATAAAGTCAAGGCGGCAACCTGGACGGATATTACCAGCAGGTTTACCTTGGCAACCAATGCTACTTTCGTGCCTGCCGTGCCCGCTCCAAAGGAAATATCAGATCTGATAGTTGCCGGGAAGCCGATTTATATTGCATTCAAGTATGTTACATTACCACAGGCGACAAATGGCTTAGCTCGTCAATGGTTTATTCAGACGTTTGCAATAAAGAGTTTAACCACTCTTCCCAGTACCGCAAGTGCAACTCCTATTACGCTGACTCTAGCTGATCAGATTCATGCCGGATTCACTATTGTAGATAACAGTCCGACCACCAATCCTGCTGCATCATCGGTAACCAGCACAAGGGTAACCCTTTGGGGACCGGAATACCGGTATGCCGGCTTAGCAAAGTACGATCCAACTCTTCCAAAATGGAATAAAGCGGATCCGATGTATGATCGCAGTAGCCCATTGTACGTTCCAACCGCCGTTTGGACCCCTTTTGTACCCTTCGTTCCAGACGCTGCTGATAATGACCCGGCAAGCGAAACATGGGCTGTAAGCGGGGCAATTAACTTAAATTCGGTCAATCTTGGGCCGGATTATTCAACCGCCATCAAAGCCGGTATCGCGGCTTCAACTTTGGTATCGTATCCATATACCTATGCATTACCAGGTACATACAAGGCTGTTTTCGTTGGGTTTAATGCATCGATAGAAGCGAGTAAAACGGTTGTTAAAGAAATTACACTTACAATAGAGCCATAGAATGACCGGTAATTGATATCTTTGGAAGAGGTTGTCTAAAACCCAGGTGTTCCTCTCCCGGAAAATCGGAACAAGTTGCTTAATTGATTGTTCAATAGAGAGAAAAAACACTTTTTCGGGTTTTTGGACACCCTCTTTTAATTAAAATAAACAATAAAATGAAAAAGATTCTTATTGCCGCATTTTTGCTGATTGCCCTCACTTCGTTGGGTGCGGATATAAAGGTGGGTATAGCTTCCAAAGTGATTACGCCACAACTTCCTTTCTGGCTGACCGGTTATGGAAGCAGAACAAAACCATCCAACGAAGTTATGCATGACCTTTGGGCCAAGGCTTTGGTATTCGAAGAAAATGCAGGTAGTCGTGTGATCATTGTAACCACCGATCTGTTGGGACTTTCACACGAAGTATCCGAAGCCATCGCAAACCGGGTCATCAAAAAATATGGGATCAATCGTTCGCAATTGCTGATGAATTCGTCGCATACACACTCCGGACCTGTGGTTTGGCCAGCACTTAGTATCCTTTTTGATCTGAATGTTGAGGATCAGCAGTCGGTGGCCAGATACGCACTGAAATTAACAGACGATATCGTGGCTGTAATAGATTCGGCAATGAGCCACCTCGCACCCATGCAACTCTGGAGCGGCCATGGTTCTGCTGGTTTCGCAATGAACAGGCGTGAACCTACTCCAAAGGGGATCATCAATGGTAAGAATTTAAATGGTCCGGTCGATCACGATGTGCCGGTACTAAAAATCGCAACTCCCGATGGCACCTTAAAAGCGATCTTATTTGGTTATGCCTGCCATAACACAACTTTAAACATCTACCAGATTAACGGCGATTACGCCGGGTTTGCACAAATAGATCTGCAGAAAAAGTATCCCGGGGTTACAGCGTTGTATTTCCAGGGATGCGGAGCCGATCAGAATCCGCAACCACGTGGTACCGTTGAGCTTGCCATACAACATGGCAAATCGTTGTCCGAAGCGGTACAAAAGGTGTTGGCAGGTGATCTCCATCCTGTTCGTGCTCCCATTCGCACAGACTTTACCACAGTTAACCTGGAATTTTCTCCATTCAATCTTGGAACCTACCAAAAGGAACTGCAGAGCACTGACAAATATGTGCAACGTCGGGCTAAATTAATTTTGGAGGCCTACAATAAAGGATGGGACATCAGCCATTTTCCCTATCCCCTTCAGGTAGTCCGATTCAATAATGATCTGACAATCTTATCAATGAGTGGTGAAGTTGTGGTCGACTATGCCTTGAATATGAAAAAAGAGTACGGCAAAGAAAACTTATTTGTTGCCGGATACAGTAACGAGGTAATATGTTACATCCCAACCCGACGGGTACTTGATGAAGGGGGTTATGAAGCGAATGAAAGCATGATTTATTACGGACTCCCGGGCCCTTTTGCGAATAACGTGGAGGAAAAGATCGTAAATGCAATACATGGTATGATGAAGCATGTTGGCGCTAAACCTTCAAAAAAATAATACAACAGGGATGCATAGGAATGAAATGATAATTGAGTTAAGAAAATTATGAAAAAGATATTTACGACCATTATTGTGCTTTTGTTATTGTGTCAAAGCAATATATTTGCACTTGATGGAACAAAAACCAGTAAGGTTACAGATGCCATAAATATTCGTGGCGCCCTTGGCACTTACGCGAATGCGCCACGCCTTGAAAGTGGAAGGGTGAATATGCCCCGGTTAATTTCCGAATTAAAGGATATTCATGCAGATACGTACCATTGGCTTATTCTGAAACCGAATGACTGGGAGGAGTTAAAGCGGTTTCTTCCATTAGCGCAAAAGGCTCATTTGAAAGTATGGGTCACCCTTGTACCCCCTTCTGAATCCAAACCTATTGCCAAAGAGTCTTCAGAACCATTTTGTATGGATTATGAGCGATGGGCCGCCGAATTGGCAACACTGAGTCTGTCAGAGCCAAATCTGGTTGTCTGGAGTATTGATGATTTTGTCCACAATTTAAAATTTTTTACACCGGAATATGTCGCGAAACTAGTAGGTATTTCAAGAGCCATAAATCCAAATCTTGCATTTATTCCGTGCTGCTACTTTACTCAGATTACCCCATTATTTGTTAAAAATTACAGCCATTTACTGGACGGTATTTTATTCCCTTATCGTGCCGAATCAAAAGGGAGAAACTTGCAGGATGCAACACAGGTTGAAAATGAAGTAGCTACACTACGCGGGTTGTTCAGTAATCCAAATTTTCCGATTTTTCTGGATATCTATGCAACTATACATAGTAAACTGGGCGCTTCAACGCCGGAATATGTGAAAGATGTACTTACCGCCGCACGAAAGTGTGCAGATGGCGTTTTGATCTACTGTCATCAGGACCCGGTTAAATCTCCCGCTAAATACAAGATTATCAAAAAAGGCTTCAGATGATCAAGGAAAACCTGTCAGCGCTCACTCATTCTCCTGATAAAGAGACGATGACCTGGTTTGGAGTCGCATTGAATCGCGTAAGAAACTATTTTATATTATCGGACATGAGAAAATCATCAAATAGGGGAGGCTTGCAAATAATGACCATCAGGATTGCTATCATTTCCCTGATGTTTTTGGCGATCACCTCTTTGAAAATTCAGGCTCAGCCACCGCCGAAAACGGTGTTGCAACAAAAAGCTTTTGAGCGGGTTTTCGGAGATGCCGCACGCTTTGATACCGCTATGGTTAGAAAGGTCAAAGCTGATCTGCCTGGGAAGCGCCATTATGTTGATCGCAATGGCGACGGCAAACCTGAGGAAGTCTGGTTTATCGACACTGACCCGCGTCATACGGAGAGTAAACGGCCTATACTGGTGCGTGTTATTGATGAGGATCATGACCTGATGACGGGAAAGGAACCAGACCAGGACAGCGATCTGTACATCGCTGACTGGAATGCCGATGGAATAGTCGATGCGGTTGTTGATTACGAGGACCTTGATGGAGATCAGGATATCGATCAGATTGGTCTGTATTCATACAAAACGGAGGATGATGGTCTCTGGGTCTGGTGGGGCAGGGACGATGGCGATGATAACCTTCTTTGGTACAACGTGGATTATAGGTACACCCAGCTGCCATGCCAGTATTATTCTCATTTTGGCGGGGACGAAACCTTTAATTACATGCACCTGAAGCCTGGATCGGATACCTGGATCCCGGTTTTTGAGAATCCGTTTCTGTTTTTCGATCGCGATAAGGACGGTATCACCGAAGATGTTATCCGCATAGAAGGTGAGGGTGATGTGATGCAGTACATACGCTGGAGTTTTGATGCCGATAATGATGCGACAACCGGGCAACCTCGCGATTTTGATGTGGCCATTGCTGCCTGCGCACCTGGATGGAGCGAAGAAAAAAACAGGAAAAGCGATTTTAACCTTCACCTCAACAAGCAACAGAGCGAAATACTTACTGTCCGCGGATTTAAGACGACTCCCATACTCAGGAGATCTGCCGCCGCCGGTTTCATACAGAATAATACCTGGGAGCGCGTACTGTTATCCTGGGATGAAAACGATCTGAACAGAGCATGGGACAGGCCGAAAGACACTATCGATCGCTGGGAAGGTATCATCGCTGCAGGTAGTAAGGAGCCCGGATTTATTATGCCGCAAATTGGGGGACCAGATTGCGGACCTTTTAATAAACGATACGAGTTGGTACTCCATCCAACTGGCCCCAATGAATTTTATTTCAACCCTGCCGATCACCGGATTCACATTAAAAGCAGCAATAAAACCTGGATAAAAGTGGATTATGATGGCGATTTAAAGGCTGATATGAATTATGCATGGTTTGATCGCAACGGCGATGGGTTCATGGATCAGGTGACAGTTGACGTTGATGGTGACGACAAGGTGGATGATTCCTGGAACACAGATGTTTCCGGGATTAAGCCAGTTAAATGGAAATTCGGTGACATAAATGCTGTATTTGCAAAGGTCGTTCTGAAAGAGCCATCACGGCTTTACCTGCTTGACAAGATGCTGGCTATGGTTATCGAGTCTATGCAGAAGGGGAGGGGCCAGGATCCGGTTTGGGACCTGCTTCAACACAATATGCGCGGTGCAAAGTTTACTGAAGAAGTTGCAGGTAACCTGATCAACAGTGATGAGACGATGATGTATTATCTGCGGTTAATCCGCGATCGTCAGATAGCCAAACTCAAAAAGCTTGGCGCAGGTTCCGGCCCTTTCTGGAAGAGTTTCGAAACCGCCCGTGGTAAGGATGACAGTGAAATGATGACCAGCATGCTAAGTAAAATGTTCAAAACAGGTATGCCCGTTCAGGATTACGAAAAATGGCTGGCAGAGCGAAGGGATAAGGGCGTGCATCCGCATGTGGCATGGGACAATGTGTGGTATCCTCCCAATTGGGGATGGGAATCCGATAAGGCAGCCTACCGTATTTATGACGGTCATTTTGATATGTTTGGAAAACGTCAGGATACACTCATTTATCCAAATATCAAAAAGGGGAAAAGCTATCATCTGGATCAGAATAGTTGGGGAATGGATGTCCTCCTTGTGGGTAATAGTGCGGGTTGCGGCGGCGTAACGCTCTATATTAACGGAGTTGCTTACCCGGTGCGTAATGAGAAAAAACCCGGCGATCCGACTTTTACCGGTCGGTTAATTGAAGAGACTCGCGATAAAGTGACAATTGAGTTATTGGCCAAAGGAGTGGGACCGGTAAAGGCACCTTACACGGTAAGATTGCGTCCGTCAGCCCTGGCCGGACGTTCAGACTCACCGATAGAAGTATTGATTGAGGGTGGAAAATCCGGCGATAAAATTGAGTTGGGAATTGGACTGACCCGTCTGAAGGAGGACACCTGTCTTATTGATCAAAAGACTGGTATCATGAGCTTATGGGGTTTTCAGCAACCCGAAATCGGATGGATCGGCATGGGTATTATTTATCCCCCTGATCATTACCTCCGTTGGGATCATCAACCTGAAGAATATAGGGTTGTACTTCGGTGTGAAACAGGTAAGCCCATTGTTTATCACATTCAGGGTGACTGGTTAAGGGGACATCGTTTCAGCTGTTGCCCGTCGGCAAAGGACTGGCTCATGACATTGAAGGAAACCGCCAACAGGACCAGGTTGGAATAGTGAAATGACCTGCTTTTCCAATTTTTTTAATTATAGCTATTACCTATGTTATGATTATTAATAAATATTTTAACTCCTTATTTGGAAGATCTAAAATTGAAACTTATGAGATGGTTAATTCCTGTACTTTATGGGCTTGCCGGTTGCGCTGGAATTCAGGCTGTTAATGCACAGCAAAAGCTCATCATACAGGGTTCTCCCTTTACTGTTTCTGCAGATAAAAATATTGAAGTCAGCTGGAAAGGAGAAAAACTTATAAGTGGTGATTCGCACTCCTGGATAGCAAATCAAAATATTGGTTCCTCTGCAGCTAACTATGAGGTGATATCCGGGAAAGGATGGCAATACACAAATGTTTGGAGTACAGATAAACAGCTGCCATTCCGCAGAGAGATCGGGATTTCCCCTGATGGGAAAAAGATTGAACTTAACTTTCAATCACACCAGGATGCATTAATGCCAGCATATCCCTCTGCCACAATTACTTACAAAATAGCTGTGCCCCTTTCGGCATTAAATAATTCGAAATGGGAAGCGCTTACAGGCCGCTCATACAATGCAAAATGGTCATCAGGAATGCTTAATTCATCCACTCCGGATGGAAGTTTTATCGGAGACGCTACCCGTTGGATATCATTTACTACACCCCGCGGGAAAATTACCTTCGACTTTAATCCTCAGGGAGTCACCACCTACTATGTTACCGGGGTGAATACGATCCAGGCACAGTGGTCGGTTAAAAAGCGAGGCGACAAAATAGAAATGGCGATTGCTGTAAATGCATCAAATTACGGTGGTGCACTAACCGGCAAGCTTATGATTTTTGAGGGAGACAAGAGCGACTATGAGCATCATCATGCGGTTACTTACTATCACTATTTTTCCGAAATACCGGGCAAGAAACTCTTTTGCTTTGGAGGGAAGTCGTCCAAAGCATTCATCAATGCAGGAATAAACGGGTATGATTCTGAAAAAGGATATGGCTGGAAAAAAACCGATGGACTTCTGAAGGCAGGAGGAGAGATGACTGGTGCCTTGTACACCGCTGCAACATCTGTTCAAAACAATACATTTTCGACAGATAACCTGCGACCTGGTTTATACCTGATTACGCTCCGCTCAAGTGCCCTGGATAAAAACGTGGGACCATTTAATGTCTCATTGAACGGAGAAAAGATTTTCAGTGGTATTAACATCGGTAAAGGGAATGTGGCAAACCTCACCTGTGTCCGTTGGATTGAGGGCACAAAAGCAGAACTAAACTTTGATGGAAACTGGGCAGCCAGTGTTTTGGGCTATCAACTGTTTATGCATACCGATGAGGACTTTGAATTCCGCCGTGGTTTCTGGATTAAAAAAGACGGCTATTGCCCCGATGTAATGTTTGCGAACTACTACGGCATGCTTCCTGTTTACGGTAAGTCGGTTACACTATCCCCTCTTGCAGGAAAAGTAGATGAGATCAAAGATATACCTGAACTTCCGGAATTGGAAACTGCCCTGCCCGACCAGAAATCAAACATGCTGTTATGGAGGTACACAAGTCCTTTGGGAACCATGGGTCCGGACAATTGGGGATCTTTTAACGAATTTAATACGCCGGCGCTCATTGAGCAAAGGCTTAAACAGGTTAAGAAAGGAGGAGTTGAAGCCGTTATACTGAATGGATTTCTTTCGCGTCACACTTTTCCGGCTCACCTTAAACGCGTGGAAGATAACATCAGGCAAACGGTAGAGATCGGACATAAGATGGGGATGAAATTTCTGGACCACCAGGACCTGACCATTCTCTGGAATACCGATATGGGTTTCAGATTTCTTGCTGAACACCCCGATTTTTTACAACACACGCAGACTGATGGGATGCCAACATGGGGGATCTGCCCAATCAACCCTCTGTTTAAGGATAATTACTTTTTCCCCTATATTCTTGATCACATTAAGAAGACTCATCTGGATGGCATGATGATCGATGAATGTGCGTTTCATGGCAGTAATTTCTGCAGTTGCGTCTTTTGCAGGGCAGCCTTTACTAAAGCAACAAACCTCGTATTGCCAGACGATGAAACAAGTCCTCTGCTGCGTAACAGGACATCGAAAATATGGAAGGCATGGATTGAATGGCGTAAAAATGCCATTGCCCAGTGGCGGATAGATATCAGCAAAGCTTCCCGAAAAATCAATCCGGATTTTTGCTCTATTCAATACTACTCTGAAGGTGGTTTTATGCAGGATGGAGCCTCCGTTGAACAGGGTGGTGACCTTGCCCTAAGTGCAAAATCAATGGACTTCCTCGGAACTGAGATTATGAGCCGCGACTTATGGGATAACTACAGGTATAATTTTTCAAGCAGACATATATACAATAGTTTACATGAGACATACGGTTCCCCCGTTTTCGGGCTGGTTTATCCGATAGACCAGATTAATTATGCCCTGATCGGTTGGGCTATGAACAACATGTTAGCCCAGTCTACCTGGTCAATGCTAAGTTTTGAAGGTTCTGAAAAGATGGATGACTATACCGGATGGAAGGAAAATATGAATAATATTTCTGCTAAACCCATGGCTGATATCGCAATCGTATTTTCGCGTAAAACCAGGGATTGGTCGCTTAAAAACAGGGACAAAC
>JAHEYS010000228.1 GCA_023251475.1 Prolixibacteraceae bacterium | reverse complement strand
AGTATTTAAATAACTATTTATCAACACTATATAACCATTTTTGTTAATAGTATCTGAAATTTCAAAAGCCTCACAATTCTCCCTGCTTTTTAACTAAAAAATCTTCCGACCACCCCTGGTTGGAAACCGCGGGACCATATCTGACTGTTCATTCCTTTATTCCCACTCAATTGTTGCAGGAGGTTTGGAGCTGATATCGTAAACTACGCGGTTGATTCCACGTACCTTGTTGATAATGTCATTCGATACTTTGGCCAGAAACTCATACGGGAGATGTACCCAGTCTGCCGTCATCCCGTCGGTTGAAGCTACGGCTCGCAGTGCCACTACATTCTCATATGTTCGCTCATCACCCATTACACCTACCGATTGCACTGGGAGCAACATCACACCTGCCTGCCACACCTTGTCGTAGAGTCCCCACTCTTTTAAACCGTTGATGAAGATTGCATCTGCCTCCTGAAGTACCCGTACTTTTTCAGGAGTTACATCACTCAATATCCTGATCCCAAGTCCAGGTCCGGGGAACGGATGTCTGCCAAGCAACTCCTGCTTGATCCCAAGAGCCCTTCCCACACGCCTAACCTCGTCCTTGAAGAGGAGGTTCAATGGTTCCACAACTTTTAAATGCATTTTTTCGGGAAGCCCACCGACATTGTGGTGTGATTTTATCGTGGCCGATGGTCCGTTGACCGATACTGATTCAATCACATCGGGATAGATGGTCCCTTGTGCGAGCCATTTGACATCCTGAATCTTATGGGCTTCAATGTCGAACACTTCGATGAAGTCACGACCTATGATTTTTCTCTTTTTCTCCGGATCACGTTCCCCTTTCAGATCATTCCAGAACCGTTCGCTGGCATCTACTCCAATTACGTTGAGTCCCATGTCTTTATAGGAATCGAGTACATCCTGGAACTCATTTTTACGAAGCAGTCCGTTATCAACAAAGATACAGGTGAGATTTTTCCCAATGGCTTTGTGAAGTAAAACCCCCGCGACAGACGAATCGACGCCCCCCGAAAGTCCAAGAACCACTTTGTCGTTTCCGATTTTATCACGCAGTCCCTGAACAGTAGTCTCTATAAACGAGTCAGGAGTCCAGTCCTGCCTGCAGCCACAGATTTTTACCAGGAAGTTTTCAAGGATTCTGGTCCCTTCAGTGGTATGATATACCTCGGGATGAAATTGTATGGCATAAGTATCTTCACCCTCAATCTTAAAGGCAGCATTCTCCACATCACCTGTTGAGGCAATGATCTTGTAATCTTGTGGCATGCTGATGATCGTATCGCCATGCGACATCCAAACCTGAGAGTTTTCGCTGATCCCCTGCAGTAAAATACTCTGTGCATCCACAACCCTAAGATTGGCCCGTCCATACTCCCTCGAACCGGAGGCGGCCACCTCTCCTCCGAAAAAGTGGGCCAGGTACTGGGCGCCGTAGCAAACCCCAAGTAACGGATACTTCCCTTTGATCTTCTCCAGGTTAATTCGCGGTCCATTCTCGTCCCTCACTGAATATGGGCTCCCCGAAAGGATGACCCCTTTGACCGAGCCGTCGATTTCAGGATAATGGTTGAAAGGGTGGATCTCGCAATAGACATTGAGCTCGCGAACGCGACGCCCGATCAACTGAGTATATTGAGAACCGAAATCGAGAATGATTATTTTTTCCTGCATGAGAATGAATTTTAACGAACACTAATTTGGCGCAAAGATATGGATTATTGTCGCTCAATAATGTTTGGTGTGGGTAAGATAAATATTGTTCTAATTGAATCGAAGCTTCGGGAGCAATTAGCAACTTGCAGTTGGCAGATTCTCACCGGGTGAAAGTCACATTTTCAGAACAAGGTTAAGTATAAAAATCAATCAATTACAGGCATCCAGGCTAGCCGCTCCCGAAATTTCCGGACTAAATGCAAGTAGCAAATTATTAATCTATCAGCAGAATGGGTAGCTTCTCTACCCATAAGATTTGTTTTAGAGCCAAAATCTATTAAGACTGATTGCCATTACCGCGGAAAATCCTTTTAGCAAATAAAATTATTTGTTAAAGAAGGTCGTTGGATGATCGTTTTTAACTAATTTTAGTCCCTTATTCCTGCCTGGGAAGATTGAAACCGAATTAAATAGGTAAAGATATGGATAACAAGAATGAATTAAGTCGCCGCAAATTTATTTCAGGCACCGCATTGGGTGCAATTGGGACCCTTGGCGCCGCTGGATTACTGGCATCGTGCACTGGTGCTGGAAGTAAGGGTAGCGCCAAATTGCCGGAACTGCTAAACGAAGCGCCCGATGGAAAAGTGCTGAAAGCCGGCCTTATCGGTTGTGGTGGCAGGGGAACCGGAGCTGCAATGAATTTTGTTGATGCCGGACCTAATCTGCAGATTGTGGCGCTTGGTGATCTTTTCCAGGATAAACTCGATGCCTGCCGTGCAACTTTGAAGAAGCAGAAAAACATCTTGATTGATGATTCCAAATGCTTTACTGGTTTTGATAACTATCAGAAAGTAATCGACTCGGGTGTTGATATTGTTTTGTTATGTACCCCTCCCCATTTCCGTCCGGCGCACGTTGAAGCTGCGGTTAATGCAGGGAAACATATTTTTATGGAAAAACCGATTGCGGTTGATCCCGTAGGGGCCCGATCGGTGTTGATATCGGCAAGAAAGGCAGAGCAGATGGGGCTGAGTATTGTCAGCGGAACAATCCGAAGGGTTCAGAAAGATTATATGGAGACTTACCGGAGGGTGGCCAATGGTGAAATAGGTGAGATTGTCAGTGCCCATATTATTCGTAACGGTGGTTCTCTCTGGGCGAAAAAGAGGTTGCCGGAGTGGTCAGATATGGAATATATGATCCGCAACTGGGCCAATTTCTGCTGGTTATCGGGCGATCATATTGTTGAGCAGTTTATTCATGAAGTTGATGTGATGAACTGGTTCATTGGGAAGATTCCTGTAAAGGCAATGGGCTGGGGTGGCCGGCAGCGCAGGATTACAGGTGATCAGTACGACTTTTTTAGTATCGAATATGTTTATGATAATGGGATGCATGCCCATTGTGCAGCACGTCAGATCAGCGGATGCAGTAACCTGAAACGCGAGGTGATCACCGGGACAAAAGGTTATGCCGACTGCAGCGGAACCCTCTTTGACCTGAAGGGGAACCAGATCTGGCAATATCCTCATCCCAAAGAGGGTGATACCGATCTGACCTGGAAAGTGAAAGACCCGTACGTACAGGAACATATCAACCTGGTTACGGCCATCAGATCGGGCAAAGTAATAAGCGATGCGGAGGCTCAGGTGAATTCGACCCTGATCACCATCATGGGGCGTATTTCGGCCTATACGGGCAAAGATGTTACCTGGGAAGAGATGCTTAATTCGAACCTGTCACTCGGGCCAAAAACTTACGCCATGGGGCCGGTCCCCAATATTCCGGAGACGGTTCCTGTCATCGGGACAGAAGCTAAATTAATTTAAATGATTCAAATTTTTAAATCAACCTGATCTTTAAAATTATGAACAGACGTCAATTCACTAGGAATACGCTCCTTGCTTCGGCCGCAATCGCTGTAACTTCGATCCCCGGTTTCACTGCTAATGTATCTCCTGCCAAACGCGTTCTGAAAAAGGGGATTATGTGGGACTGTCTTAAGGTCGGAAAGACAATTGGTGAACGGTTTGAGGCGGCCAGGATTGCCGGTTTCGACGGTGTTGAGGTGATGAGTCATCTCGACCGGAATGAGGTTTTAAAAGCGCGTGACGCTTCAGGATTGATCATCCCCAGCGTTTGCAATGCCCTGCACTGGAAATTTCTCTTGTCTGATCCCGATCCCCTTGTCAGGGAGAAGGGTGTTGAAGCGCTCAGGGTCAGTCTTGAAGATGCCAAAGCTTACGGAGCAGACACCGTGCTGCTGGTTCCGGGGCGGGTAAGTGAAACTGTCGGTTACGATGAGTGCTGGAAAAGGTCCGTTGAAGAGATCAAAAAGGTGATCCCCCTGGCAGAAAAACTGAAGGTCAGAATTGCCGTTGAGAATGTTTGGAATAACTTTTTACTCAGCCCTATGGAAGCCGCCAGTTATATCGACCAGTTTAAAAGTAAGATGGTCGGTTCCTATTTCGATTGCGGGAATATCGTTGTTTATGGTTGGCCGGAGCAGTGGATAAAAATACTCGGACCGCGTATTGCCAAGGTGCATATCAAGGAGTTCAGCCGTAAGATTGCCGATAAGCAGGGGAAGGGGGCCGGATTTGGGGTCAAACTGCTGGAGGGTGATGTGAACTGGCCCGTGGTAATGAAAGCATTCGATGCTATTAATTACCATGGCTGGACCACCATTGAGATGTCGGGCGGCGATACTCCCGAAGGGCTGAAAGACCTTTGCGACAGGCTCGCTAAAATTCACGAAGGTTAGCTGATTACCTTAAAGAACAGTAAAGGGTGTGTCCGGTTTACTGTTCTTTAAGTAAGGCCCTCAGATGTTTTTGAACGGTTCGAAAGGATAAAATCATGGAGGGTATCTGAAAGATTTGTTTATTTCATTGCCTTTGCCGGCAACCTCCTCTTTACAGCAACGTTCTTTGCCTTTGCATTGAAATATCGAGGTTCTTTCAGGCAGTAGGTTGTTCCTTCACGGGCAGGACCGTATTTCGCCGGGCAAGAAGGTCGGAATAATATTTTCGTGCAGTATTTATCAGTGAAAGGGTGGATGCAAAAAGTAAAGTGTGGTGCGCTTTGCTCATCGCCAGAATATAGGCCGTAAAATCATTATAAATACCCAGTATTTCGGCGCGGATGTATTTCAGATCGTAAACCTCAGACATTGCTTCAGTAACCATTCGGTTACTAAACAGCGTTTTGAATTCCTGGTTGGTCACCTTTATCCGGTTTACATATTTCCCGATATTCAACAGATTCACCTTCCCCGAGTAATTTTCCCGCTCCAGGTCATGTATTAATTTGTCGATGCTGAGCGACTCGGCCTCATAATTTATTTTCGGCAGGTTTTTAAATGTTCCCAATAAGATGGAAAGACTTCTTGACGCCTCAATTTCAGCCGGATTCTCCGATACGAAATTTAACTTCAGCGATTTTGAGAAGGCATCAATGGCAATATCGCGGGCTGTATCTGCAAGGCTGATTTTCTCAGTCTCCTCACTCTTGTGTACCTGTGCAAGCCCCTTTTCGTATAAGGTAAACTTTTCGGTGATTTGTTGTACATAGCTGTTGTAGGGTGGATCGGTGAGCAAGCTCGGGTCGATCGTTGAAAGATCATTCAGGTGTCTGTTCATCAACTGACCGAATTCCATGTTTGTCAGTCTTGAGGATTTTAAAGGTTGGAGGTAATTGTTCATCGCATAAAATTATTATAAGATTAAACGTCCTCTAATATACCACTTTATATGATATTATTTTGATTTTTGAAAATAAAAATCTTCAATGACTGATGATTTTGAAAAAAACGGGTTAAAAGGAGGGTGTTTTACCCATTCTCCGGTGTAAAAACGGGTAAATTGTTACCCACGTATCCCTAAGATAGTTAGCCGCAAAAAAAATGGAGTCCGATGACCCGTACAATGAATCTCCGCAAAATGTGCAGGGGCAAAATATAACGTTGACAGACCGGTCTGAGACAGGAGAGCGCCGTGTATCCGTTGGCAGGTCAGAAATTATAAAGAAACAAGAGGGTGTCCAAAAACTCTGAGATCCTCAGTGTCTGCGCTGAAGTTCACAATGTAATTAACTGTTTTACAGAGTTCCACTGAGAAGGTGCAGCGTTTCACAGAGAGAAACAGTGCAATTTTTGAACACCCTTTTGAGTAAATAGAAAGTAATTAAATTACAGTTTACGGATCCAGATATTGCGGTAGCTTACCGGATTGCCATGATCCTGGAGTACAATTGCCCCCGGTCCGTGAAATTTGTATTTGGGAATCCCGATATATTCTGTAGGACCAAATAACTGAACGTTATTTTGTACAAGGACACCATTTTGTAAAACAGTGGCACGTGCAGGAGTGAAAAGAGTGCTGTCGGCCTTAAACCGAGGCGCAGTGTAGATCACATCATAACTCTGCCATTCGCCTGGTTTTTTGCAGACATTCACCAGGGGTGCATACTGTTTGTAAAATGAACCAGCCTGACCATTGCGGTAAGTGCGGTTTTCGTAGTTGTCGAGTACCTGCAGTTCATACCGTTCCTGCATGAAAATCCCAGAGTTTCCGCGACCCTGACTTTTACTTTCAGGATTTACCTCTGCCGGTGTGCGCCATTCAATGTGCAACTGATAATCTTCGAATTCCATTTTCGTTTTGATGGTCCCTGCACCCTTGGTGACTGTAACGCAATTGTCTGCCACGATCCAGCCCGGAGCTTCACCTTTCCCGTTGGTCCAGTTCTGAATTAATCCATCACTGGTGCCGTCAAATAGGACAATCGCATCCGATGGCGCGTTTCCGACAGATTCTGCAGGGGTAATAACAGTGACTTCAGGATCCCAGAATTCGGTCATCTCCGGTTTCATCTTTGCATTTTCTGGGTTCTGATTCTGAGCATTTGCTGTGAAAGCACCCACAACACACAATCCTAAAAGAATTTTTTTCATTTTTTCTGTTTTGTTTTAACAATTAATTTATAGGGTAATATTTAAGTAATGAGACTAATCTAATGTAGTAATTGTTTATTCATCATTTGACCTCCCCCAACCCCTCCAAGGGAGGGGAGTAATTAGAAGGTGTTGTTCAAAATGCGGACCAGAAGTCTCCCCTTTGGGGAGATTTAGAGTGGTCAAAAGCAGAAATTTTAAATACGACATTAAATCTTTGCTATTACTTATTATTTATATCCGGCAAACTTATAAAATGGCCTGATTTTTCCGGCTATATTTTTTCGTTAAATTTTATAATCCGAGATCGGTCATCACCTGATCAATCTTCTGATTGGTTTTGGCCTCAACGGCATCGTACTGATCGTTTGAAACAAGAATGTCCTTAACTTCAATATAAAACTTGATTTTAGGTTCGGTCCCTGACGGACGTACCGAAACCTTAGTCCCATCCACCGTAAAAAACTGCAGCACATTGGAGGTGATTTTCTGATTGATCGGTTGCTCAGTCCCTTCGATCAGATGCTTCTCTTTGAGCGTTTCATAATCCTTAACCACCGACAGGGGCGATCCTGCCAGTTGTACGGGAGGGTTGTTCCTGAAATTGACCATCATTTGTTCAATCTCTTCAGCGCCACTCTTCCCTTTCCGGACTACATATTTCATTTTTTCTTTCGAATAACCATACGTACGGTAGATATCCTGCAGCATTTCAA
The DNA here is from genome assembly GCA_023251475.1 of Prolixibacteraceae bacterium. GTDB lineage: Bacteria > Bacteroidota > Bacteroidia > Bacteroidales > Prolixibacteraceae > JAAFHB01. Next base: position 3,533 of record JAHEYS010000228.1, on the reverse strand, counting down.
ATAAGGAGCGGCCGTTATCTTTTGCCCAGGCTGCAATTTCAGCCATCAGCGCACATGAACTGACGGCATCTTTATCCCGTACAAAATCGGCTGGCATAAATCCGAAACTCTCCTCTCCACCCCCAATATACTGCTTCGTTCCCTCATTTTCACGGATAACTTCAGCAATATATTTAAAGCCGGTATAACAATCGAAGTATTCCACCCCGTTTTTCATGGCAATTTCGGCAGCCAGTTCAGAGGTGACAATTGTTTTGACCACGTATTCAATCCCTTTCAAAAGGCCTAGTTCCTTCCGTTTTGTAATGATGTAATACAGGAAGATCAGCACTGTCTGGTTTCCGTTAACCAGAATAAACTCACCCTTGTCATTCTTAATGGCAATCCCCACCCTGTCGGCATCCGGATCGGAGGCCATCACAATATCTGCATCGGTTTCGACCGCTTTTTTAATGGCCAGCTCCATTGCTGCCGGCTCCTCGGGATTTGGGGAGATAACGGTAGGAAAATCGCCACTTACGACATCCTGTTCAGGAACATGGATGACGTTGGTAAATCCCATTTTACCCAGGGCCATCGGGATCAGTTTTACCCCTGTTCCGTGTATGGGGGTGTAGACGATTTTAAGCGCTTTCTGACGCTGAATAACATCGGGAGAGAGCGAGACTGAAACCACCCTTTGAAGGAATTTCTCGTCCATATCGGCGCCAAGGATAGTGATGTTCTCCTTTGGTCCGTTGAATTTAATGTCATTGACTTTTACCTTTAAAACTTCATTGATGATGTTGACATCGTGCGGTTCGACGATTTGTGAACCATCGTCCCAGTAGGCCTTGTAACCATTATATTCTTTCGGATTATGGGAAGCGGTAAGGATGATTCCCGATTGCAACCCAAGTTCCCTGATTACAAACGAGAGTTCCGGTGTCGGACGCAGATCTTCGAAGAGGTATACTTTAAATCCGTTTGCGGCAAAGATTCCTGCAGCCGATTCAGCAAACAGGCGGCTGTTGTTCCTGCAGTCATATCCTATGGCAACGCCAATCACGGGCAAATGGGCAAAAGCCATTTTAAGGTAATTACTCAGACCCTGGGTAGCTGCTCCGACGGTGTAAATATTCATACGGTTACAACCAGCCCCCATAATTCCCCTCAAACCACCTGTTCCGAATTCGAGATCACGGTAAAAAGCGTCGATCAACCCGGTATTATCATCGGAATTAATCAGCTGATGGACTTCGTGCCTGGTTGCTTCATCATAGTTGCCCGAGAGCCATTCATTGGCCTTTTGAAGAATAATTGCCGGTGTTTCAGTAGTTTTCATATTTTATTGGATTTGATAATAGACAATCTGCCTTTTCTGGATGATTAAAATAAAGATTCAAATATAATCCCGATTTTTCATTTAAGAAAATAGGTTTAATTGAGTTTAAGTGCAAAATAACCTTAAAAAATCAAATAATCATTTGATATTAAAGGGATAAATCTTATTTTTGCGGCACAAAATAAAATAATGTCTAATTTATTAATTTTAAGATTAATTTGATGAGTGAAATTAACGAAAACCCCGAAATTAACGAGGCAGCGGAGTTACCCGCTGAAGAGACGGCTGGCACCGAGGCAACTGAAGTTGTCGAAGAGGTGGTCGTCGTTCCTGTAGTACCTTATGTCAGGGTATTAAAGGAGACTTCGGCAAAAGCCGATGAAGATTTTGACTGGGATGCCTTTGAAGGGACAAAATCAGTCAATACCACAGCCACAAAGAAAGAGATGACCGACATGTACGACAACACCCTCTCTATCCTACAGGAGAAAGAAGTTGTCGATGGTAAGGTGATCTCGATGAACAAACGTGAAGTTGTTGTTGATATCGGCTACAAATCAGACGGTATTGTTTCTGTCAACGAGTTCCGTTACAACCCAGCCCTTAAAATTGGTGACAAAGTTGAGGTTTATGTCGAGACACTTGAGGACAAAAAAGGACAGCTGACACTTTCACACAAGAAAGCCCGTGCAATGCGCAGTTGGGACCGTGTCAACGCAGCGCTTGAAAACGACGAAATTATTACCGGATTCATCAAATGCCGTACCAAAGGCGGTATGATCGTGGATGTATTCGGAATTGAGGCCTTCCTTCCAGGATCGCAGATTGATGTTAAACCAATCCGTGATTACGATATTTATGTGAACAAAACGATGGAATTCAAAGTGGTTAAGATTAACCATGAGTTCCGCAATGTTGTCGTTTCCCACAAAGCACTTATCGAGGCTGAACTTGAACAGCAGAAGAAGGACATCATCTCCAAACTTGAAAAAGGACAGGTTCTTGAAGGAACTGTTAAAAATATCACCTCTTACGGGGTATTTATCGACCTTGGCGGCGTAGACGGATTGATTCACATCACCGACCTTAGCTGGGGACGTGTGGCTCATCCTAACGAAATCGTACAATTGGATCAGAAGATCAATGTCGTTATTCTTGATTTCGATGATGACAAAAAACGGATCGCCCTTGGTCTTAAACAATTATCGTCTCATCCGTGGGATAACCTCAGCGCAGAGCTTAAAGTTGGCGATGTTGTGAAAGGTAAAGTTGTTGTGATGGCCGATTATGGTGCATTCATCGAAATTGCCCCTGGTGTTGAAGGTTTGATCCATGTCTCTGAAATGAGCTGGTCACAACACCTCCGTTCTGCTCAGGACTTCCTGAAAGTTGGCGATGAGGTTGAAGCAACTATTCTTACCCTTGATCGCGACGAACGCAAAATGTCATTGGGTATCAAACAGATGAAAAATGATCCATGGGATAAAATCGAAGTTAAATATGCCATTGGATCCAAGCATGTAGCCCGTGTCCGTAATTTCACCAATTTCGGAGTATTTGTTGAAATAGAAGAGGGAGTCGATGGTCTTATTCATATCAGCGACCTTAGCTGGACCAAGAAGATCAAACATCCTTCCGAATTCACCGCTATTGGTGCAGAGGTTGACGTTCAGGTTCTTGACATTGACAAGGATAACCGTCGCCTGAGCCTTGGACACAAGCAACTGGAAGAAAACCCATGGGATGTATTTGAGACCATCTTTACCGTTGATTCAGTACATGAAGGTACTGTGATTGATCTTTTCGACAAGGGGGCCGTGATCTCATTGCCTTATGGCGTTGAAGGTTTTGCTACTCCGCGTCACCTGGTTAAGGAAGATGGCTCGAATGTAAAAATGGATGAGAAACTTGATTTCAAAGTAATTGAATTCTCGAAATCAGCAAAGAGAATCATCCTTTCCCATTCGCGTGTTTATGAAGATTCCAAAAAGTCAGAAGAGACAGCAAAGAAAAAGACAGCTGCAAAACAGACCCAGAAGGGGATGAAAACGCTGAAGGATAACGTTGAGAAAACAACTCTTGGCGATATCAGCGAATTGGCCGCCCTTAGGACCCAAATGGAGGAGAAAGAGAAGAGAGATAATTAGTCGGAATCGGGATATGATCATTTCTTAATTTAGTATTATGAAGTTTTCAATTCGAAATGAGG
>JAHEYS010000227.1 GCA_023251475.1 Prolixibacteraceae bacterium | reverse complement strand
ATATCTTTACTCGACAAAACGCCTGTAAAAGAGCTACTTACAAATATAGATTACAAAAATGTCAAAGAGATAGGATATAAACAACTGTCACTCAGTCTCTTTTAACGAGACAGTAGTGATTTAGTTTTATTAAAAGTTTTTCGTTTAAATAAATAGACTTGTTTAAATATTAGAAAATCAATTATTTGCATTTTTATGTTGCATATTGTTTAATAACTCTTAGCCAATAATCTTTTCAATACGATCACAGCTTTTAAGTGTACTTAATTGATGAGCAATAATAATCATGGTTAATTTCCCATCTGCTAATTTGTTTATTGATTCTGTAATGTCTTTTTCAGTCTGTATGTCAAGTGACGATGTGGCCTCATCAAAAAATAAAATTTCAGCATTAAAATATAAAGCACGTGCAATTCCTATTCTTTGTCTCTGTCCTCCTGATAATTTTGCACCATTTTCGCCAATCATTGTATTGATTCCATCGGGTAAGTTTGCCATAAATTCGGTTAAACTAGCTTGATCCAGTACTTTTTTTAATTTTTCAATATCTATTTCATGATTTTCACATCCAAAAGCTACATTTTCTGAAATAGTGCCGTCGACCAGATAAACTTGTTGTTGAACATATCCTACTTTTTTATAAAATGATTTAAGGTTTTCTGTGGTCAATATTACATCATCGATTTCGTAGGTGCCTTTTTGAGGTATCAAAAATCCCAATAATATATTCATTATTGTTGTTTTACCTGCCCCAGATGGACCAACTAACCCAATAACTTCACCTTTTTTTATTGTTAATGAATAATCTGTTAAAATATTTTTTGTATTTTCAGAATAGGCAAAATTTATATGTTTTAGTTTTAAATGATTTTTAAAGCTAACCTCTTTTTCAATTTCAATTTTATTTATTTTTTCACTTATTAAAGGAGTCAGTATCTTGAAAACCCAATAATTCTGGTTTATTCCATTTATCGCGATCATCATCCTATTAATAGATGGTAAAATCCGATATCCAGCTATTGCAAATAAACCTAATAGCTTCACTAAATCAGCTTTTGACGGTAGATAATAGATACCATAAGCTATCATAATGGCAATTGCAAGCATTAAAAATGTTTCGATTACCCTCGTTGGAGCTAAATTGTAAATGTTCGTTTTAACATTCACATTAACCAGCTCTTCTACATTTTCTTCAATTCGTTTTCTGAAAACCTTTTCTGATCCTGAAATTATTATATCGACGTATCCATTAATACTTTGAAAAATATTTTTACCTATAATTGGTTCAATACGGTTTCTAATTGCACTTAATGTGATGGACTGTCTCCCTACCCAGCGGTAAAAGAAGTAAAATGGTGGAATTACAGTTAATAATAACAAAACAAATATTCTAATGTCATATATTGCAATACTAATCACAATAGCCAGCAATACAACAATCTCATTCGCGAAATTCAACAATCCCAAGACATGCGATTGTGAAAACCGTTCTGTTGCAACTTTTATATCGCGCATTATGATATTTGAGTTTGTGGTTTTGAAGAATGAAAATCCTCTTCGGTAATAAATTTCATGCAATTTTAAGGTGAATTCTCTATATAAAGATAAGGAAAAGATACTTTGAATTTTAGTTATCCATAAACTCAATAAATTTTTAATTATAAAAATAACAAATAATGCAACAGCTAAAACAACAATTAATTGTCGTTCATCTGTCATCCCAAAACTATTATATATCCATTTAGCCCAACCAAATTTTTCAACTACACTATCTACTAATAGTACTGCAAAAACAGGATATAAAGCGCCTAATCCTAATAATTCCAATCCTGAATTTATAAACAATAAAATACCTATTCCAATAGCTCTTAATTTATACTGCTTTGGTAAGATCAAACGAATAAAGCGGATTGTTTCAAATATTATTTTCATGACATCATTTAAATTTATCAGCAGGTTTTTTAAAGTGCATTACCTGTTTAATTTAGCGCTCCAATCCTTATTTAATGGTTTAGAATCCTTCTACAAATATCAAGTTGCGCTGCACCCGAAAAAAATACAGCTAACCTCCCTAAAATAGCCTGATAATATTTTGAATACGCTCTCTTTTGTCCATTCGAAATCAATTATTGGTTCATCGACGGCAACTTGTGCCCGAAGGAAAACGATTATTTTACGGTTGACAGCAACTTGTGCCCGAAGGAATGCGATTATTTTACGGTTGACGGCAACTTGTGCCCGGAGGAAAACGATTATTTTACGATCGACGGCAACTTGTGCCCGAAGGAAACCGATTATTTTACGGTTGATGGCAACTTGTGGCCGAAGGAATGCGATTATTTTACGGTTGACGGCAACTTGTGCCCGAAGGAAAACGATTATTGTACGGTTGACGACAACTTGTGCCCGAAGGAAACCGATTATTTTACGGTTGACGGCAACTTATGCCCGAATTAACCTGATTATTGCCCGTTTGACACCTGTCATCCAATTGGTTCCCGCCATTTCTTGCGACTCATGTTCGGTTCCTGATCGTCGGAGGAGTAATAGGTGCTGTATTTCTTTTTGTACGAATATTTGGAGTAACTGTCGTAGCGCGAATATTTGGAGTAGGAGTAACCGAATGAATTTGGTTTGATATCATTGACCAGGATCGCGAGGTGGTTTATCATATTATTCTCCGCATAATGATTGACCAGCTCCAGCTGCTGCTTGCGCGAAACACCGTACCGCAGAATAAAAATATTGAGATTGGAGATTTGCCCCATGATCAATCCGTCGGTCACATAGGATACCGGGGCATTGTCAAGGATAATATAATCGTAAGTGGCAGACAGCTCATCGAGCAAAGTTTTCATTTCGGGTTTGCCCAGTAACTCTGCAGGATTTGGGGGGATCGGCCCTGATGGCAGAACCGACAGGTTGTAAATATCGGTAGGATGAATGATCTCTTCAAGCTGATCATATCCCACGAGATAGGTGCTGAGCCCTTTTTCGTTGCTCAGGTTAAACAGTTTGTGCAATTTGGGCTTGCGCAGATCCACCCCGATCAGGAGAACCTTCTTATGGTTCATGGCCAGTATCGTGGCGAGATTCGCCGCAATAAATGTTTTCCCTTCACCCGGATTATTCGACTGAACAGAGATGATTTTCCCATGGTTCTGGTCGAGCATATAGTGAATATTGGTCCGCAATCCCCTGAATGACTCTGCAATAACCGATTTGGGATTTTCGTGAACCACCAGCTGAACATTGGAGAGATCGTGTATAATGTTTCCGACAATGGGGAGCCTGGTACTGTTCTCCACATCCTCCTGGGTGCGTATCCTGGTGTCCAGCAGATTGATAAGGACGATAATAATCAGTGGCAGCGAGATGCCCAGCAGTAGTCCCAACAACAGCATCTGGTTGCGGGGCATCCCGATACTGATGGCGGCATTTGGCCGGGCCACATCCACAATCTGTACATCTGAAACACTGGATGCAAGGGTGATATTCGTTTCGGCCCGTTTTTTCAGCAGGAAGGTGTACAGGTCGTTGGTCACATTGAACTGCCGCTGAATGTCAATCATCTGCTGCTCTTTCTGGGGTAGTTTGTTCATCTCAACATTGATCCCCTCCTGCCGCTCTTTCATACTGTTGATCGATTTATTGGTATTGTCAATCAGGTTGCGGAGGTTTTCATTCAGCTGACTGCGTGTCTGGGCCAGCTCCTTGTCGATCAGGGCCAGAGTTGGATTATTCTCCTTTGCGCTGAACGAGAGGATCTGCCGGCGGTTGTACAGTTCACCCAGTTTGACCACCAGCATATTGAGGGAAGCATCCGCTATCCCGACCAATGAAGGGGATACCAGTTGCTTTTGATTCCCGGGGTCATTAAGGTATGCCTGAATATTGTGGAAATAGTCAAGTTGCATCTTGCTCTGTGCTTTCTGTGATTCGATATCCTTCAGGTTATTCATCACCAGTGTCCCCTCGGTGGTCAGATCGATCACCTTGTTTCTGGAGCGGAAATCGGCATAACGGGTACTTGCGCTGTTCATCGAATCTGAGATGCCGGTGAGCTGACTGTTGATAAAGTCGAGCGATCTTCGCTGTGCCTCGTTTTGAAGGTCCATTTTATTTCCGATATAGACCTTTATCAGTTCATTGAGAAACTCTCCGTCTTTTGCCGGTTCTTCGCTTGTGATGGTACACTGGATGATATCGCTCCCTTTATTCTTAAGCGTCGCCCTGATCTTTCCCATATATTCCAGGGTGGTCTGGTTCAGGTCGTTGAACATGAACTTATATTTTGTTCCCGGAACCGGTTCAACTCCTGACTTTTTCCCCAGGGTAAAATTGAAGTATTTATTGATAAACGGACGGCCAAATGTCCCCTTCCCCTCGAAATTATACCCTTCGGTTTCATGATTTATCGAGATATCATAATCGGTACTGGAAGTTGGTGTGATGTAAACGGGGACACCCCTGGCATTGGTCAGGCCCGGAATTTCCTGCATTTCAAATGGTTCATGCTTATAGATACCCCGCCATGCGAGCGTCCCTTTCTGGTACCAGCTCGTGGTAAAGTTCAGGTTGATCAGTGTCTGGTTGATCGGGTACCACGAAGTGAGGATCTCCATCTGGTTATAGATATTGTTACGCGGTGGGGTGACAGCGCCCTGAAACATCGTACTCATATCAATCCCGCTCTGCTTCTCACTGATCAGCATCGATGCGCTTACCTGGTAACGGGGATTAATGGATTTGGTATAAAGATAGGCGCCCGATAACCCCAAAGCGCCGAAGAGCAGAAACCACTGCCATTGCCTGATAACCAGGTAGAGTATTTTTTTTAAATCGAATCCCGATTCGTGATCCCGTTCTTCAAAATTGATATCCGATGTCATAATGATATATATTCAATTAATTTACTTGCAGGGAGGATGCTTATTTCGTTAATAGTAGCGTAAAGGTCACAACAGATACCAGAAACGAAAAGGAGGCAAAGAAAAGTGATATCGCCGGGGCGTTTAACGAGAGATTCTTGTTGCTTCCCGGACGTACGATGATATTGTCATTGGGGTGGATATAAAAGGCCTCGGAGGAGTAAATCTCCTTGGAGGTCAGATCGAGCAGGTAGGTCTTATTCCCCTCAGCCGTGGGACGGACCACCATGACATCTTTGATGGAGGCAAAATCGCTGTGACCTCCCCCCATCGCCAGCGCCTCAAACAGGTTAATGGCATTGTTGTAGTTGTAATAGACCCCCGGACTTTTCACTTCACCCATGAGGGAAAATCTAAAATTGAGCAGCTTCACCTTGACAATGGCATCACTGAGAAATTCATCCGCTTTTTTCTGTACCACCTTTTCAACTTCTGCCCGGGTAAGCCCGGCAACTTTCAGTTTACCCAGCATGGGCAATTTTATGTCTCCATCATTATCAATCTCAAATCCGTAAAGGTAAGCTCCGTTGGGGGAAGAGAACATCATCGATGAATTGCTTCCGCTTGCCGACATCGCAGATTCGGGGTTATAGAGCTTGTTAACCTCTTCGTTGGTGGTTTTAATACTGACGTAGAGAATATCTTTCGGTACCGTAATATGTTCGATACTTGCATTGGGCAAACCCTTGATGGTTTCATTCAGGGTGGCATCTGCCAGATAGGTGAGGTCCTTGCTGCTCCGGCAGGAGATTGCAGAAATCAGGGTGAACAGTAGCAGGAGATTAAATAGGTTTTTCATGTTGAAATATTATTTTTTGAGATTAAGCGAATTGATAAAAATCGAAGGGGAGCCCGCATCCGACACCAGTGTTCTTTGTTTCAAAAGCAGGGAAGTTCATGGTCTTAGAAGCGAAATCCGGTCTCTTCTGCTCTTTTTCAGGTGTCACTTTCCACAGCTTCGCCCTCTCACTCCCAGTTGGAGAGATTGGCCGGAAGGTGACGGGTATCCTTATGTACTAAAATTCAGGTGGTATAGAAGAGGAGGATTAATCATATTTTCGATCGTCACCGGTCAGTTTCCCCCTTTTTTATGTACCTGCTCCAACTTTTTTTTTTCAATAGCTCCGCCCTGCCAGTCAAAATGACCGAATAACCCTGTTCCGATGTCGGACAAGATGAAGGTTTGGCAATTAGGTCTTTAGCACATTTTTTGGGACTATTGCCGCACTATTTCAGGAGAGTCTTTTCGTTTAAAGCCGGGAGTTGCCTTATCCGAAATAAATGAAGAAATTGTTATGATAGTTGTTTGAATAATTTTCTGAAATTTACCTGGTTACTGATTATTTCACGTAATTTCCCGATTTCAATCCGCTCCTGCAGCATTGTATCGCGGTAGCGGATGGTAACGGTTCCATCGGTGGCTGTCTGATGATCGACTGTGACACAGAATGGTGTTCCAATTGCGTCCTGGCGGCGGTAACGTTTGCCGATAGAGTCTTTCTCATCGTACTGACAATTGAAATCAAACTTCAACTCATCGATGATCTCACGGGCCTTCTCAGGAAGGCCATCTTTTTTAATTAAGGGCATCACCGCCAGTTTGACCGGGGCGATCGGGGCTGGAAGCCTCAGTACAACCCTTGTATCTTTTTGTCCGTTGGCATCTTCAACAACCTCCTCATGATAGGCCGCCGAGATAATCTGCAGGAACATCCGGTCAACGCCAATTGATGTCTCTACAACAAACGGCACATAAGACTGATTTAGTTCAGGATCAAAATATTGTATCTTTTTTCCTGAGAATTTCTGGTGTTGTGACAGGTCATAATCGGTACGGGAATGGATCCCTTCAACCTCCTTGAATCCGAACGGGAACCGGTATTCGATGTCTACTGCCGCATTGGCATAATGTGCCAGTTTTTCATGTACATGGAATCGGTAGTTTTCGTTGCCGAAACCGAGCGCCTGGTGCCATTTGATCCTCAACTCCTTCCACTTCTCAAACCATTCGAGTTCAGTGCCTGGCCTTACAAAAAACTGAAGCTCCATCTGTTCAAATTCCCTCATCCGGAAAATAAACTGACGGGCAACGATCTCATTTCTGAAAGCCTTCCCAATCTGGGCGATACCGAAAGGGATTTTCATCCTTCCCGACTTCTGGACATTCATATAATTGACAAAAATCCCCTGTGCCGTTTCGGGGCGCAGATAAACTTTTAATGCACCATCGGCTGTTGAACCCATATCGGTGGAGAACATCAGGTTAAACTGACGCACTTCGGTCCAGTTCCGTGTGCCGGATATCGGACAGACGATTTCGTTATCCTCTATAATTTTCTTTAACTCAACCAGATCAACATTGTTGAGCGCTTCGGCGAACCGGTTGTGCAATTCGTCCCACTTTGCCTGGGATTCCAGCACCCTTGTATTGGTTGCCCTGAACTGCGCCTCATCGAACGACTCCCCAAAACGGCTCTTCGCCTTTTCGACCTCTTTTTCAATTTTACCTTCGATTTTTGCCAGGTGCTCTTCGATTAACACGTCGGCACGGTACCTTTTTTTGGAGTCGCGGTTATCAATCAGCGGGTCATTGAAAGCATCGACATGTCCTGAAGCCTTCCAGATGGTGGGATGCATAAAGATGGCGGAGTCGATTCCCACAATATTTTCGTGGAGTAAAACCATTGAATCCCACCAGTATTTTTTAATATTGTTCTTCAGTTCGACACCATATTGTCCGTAATCATAAACAGCGCTTAAACCGTCGTAGATTTCGCTTGATGGGAATACATAGCCATACTCTTTGCAATGAGCAATTAATTTTTTAAATAAATCTTCCTGAGCCATAGTGGTTTTATTCGGAGCAAATGTAGCGCTCTATTTATTAAATATTATTAAATCAATCATTTAAGGATATTTATTTTTTGTCATCGATCTCCTCAAACTCGATGTAATCGCCATCTGTCCGCCCGAATTGTTTGGGTTTCTTACCGGAATAATCGATCGTCATATCCCCCCTGCGAACATTTCGCCGGTCTTTTGATGCCTCACGGTTCTGCATATCCTGAAAAATCTTGTTGGCAGCGTTATCCACAACTCTTGGGGCAATAAACCGCATCAGAATTTTAAATCCGTAATAAACTACAAAAAGGATCATTAACAGATCAAAGAATGAGACGATATTGAGTAAAATGTAAAGTTTCATTACTTCTGATTTTTAATAGTTGCAAAAATAGTAAATTTATTTTGCAAATAGGATAATAAATGATAATGCCAATTTGGACTAAATAAATTCTTTAATTTAATATTCCCGTCCTCCGGCTTCTTTCTCAGGAGGATTAACTCAAAAACTGTTCTGTTGTTTAAACTCATCTATTTTATGGTATAATTATTCAAATAATTTTCCGGGGTTCCTGCGATCAGATTAAATGAACCGCTTCCATCCCGTGAGAAAGCGGTGTCGAACGGTGTGTTTCCATTGATGGGAAAACCTTCGCAACCTGAGCCGTCACTGTTAAACAGATAGATTTTATGATCGATGGTGTCAGTAACCCCGATTTTTATTGTTTTATCCGGGAAGGTAAGCAAACCGGGTGTAAGCACAACAGCATGATTGAATCTGCGCGTAAGAATCCGGGTGATATTCTGATTGTAGGCAACCAATGAATCTCCGTTAAAGAAGAGGTAATCGCTTCGGTTGTCCCCGTCAATATCTTCATAAAAAAAATAATGGTCCGGTGAAAATTTTCCGGTTGCAAGTTTCTTTACTGAGCCATCGAACCCGATGGAGAGAATATTCCCTTTTGTGTCGGTTGAGATAAGCCGCGCCTTGAGTTTCCCCGATTTTGGCTGAAAGGTTAAAGGATTTCGTGAGAAATTAAGATTTCCACGGATGGTGGCAGCCGTTTTCCCCTTCCGGTCGAGAAGATATCCCCGGTTTTTATCGGCAACAACGATATAATCTTTGTTTTCTGTCCTGAAGAACTGAACAGGCTTAACCACTTCGTGCTCAGTACGGGGTGAACTCCAGCCGGTGGTCATCTCCCCTTTTTTATTGTAGCTGTAAATCTTATGATCTTTTGCGGCGATGATAAAACGGTAATCCCTGTTTTGATCATAATCAAACATTGCAACCCCGTTGGTTGCCGTCGATCGGAGGTTTACCGGGAAATTGGCGATGTATTTCCCTTCATGATCGATCAGATGTAAAGCATCAGCGGTACTGAAGAAATACTGCAGTTTGCCGTTTTTAAAGCAGTCGGTCCGGAATATCTCACTTTGAATCGCCCCTTTGAGTTTGATTTTCCATAATAGATGACCTTCGCCGTTCAGGAGCATAAAATTGTGGTCCCCATCCTGCGCCACAATCTCCTGACCGGATTTGCCGGAAGTGCTGATCATAAATTGCGGCCGGTTAATGACTGCACCTTTAAGTTCGGTACTCCAGGATAGGGCTACCGGATTTTGAATTGCTCCGGGATTGAATCTCAGTCTTGCCATATTATAGGTCATCCCCTTTTCAAAACCAATCTGCCAGCCAAGGGATTCAATTTTTTTTAATTCATCCCCTTTTTTCTCCAGACCTTCAAAAATAGAGGGATTGAACATCTCCTTAAAGAAGGGGAGCGAATAACCGGGGGAACTCCACAGTGTGACATTTAGCCGGTCAGATAATCCCGCATTGAACTTCCGGTAATTCGGGTCGTTACCCAATGTCGCCTTCAAGACATTCGACATCAGAAAACGCTTAATTGATTCAGACGAAGCCCCCATGATCATGTTGTTACCAAAAAAAGTGAAATAACTGGTCACTACATCCGAAAAAACCGCTCCAAAAACCCTTTTCCCAAAATCGTTGACCGGCGTATTGTAAATCCTGAAAGTATTCGCCTTGTCAATTTTGTACATCTGGAAATCCTTTGACAAACCGCGTTTCTGATGGCTGCTTAATGGTTTGATCAGTTGCAGCATATCTTGCTCCATCCTTTGACTGTTTCCGACGCTCAGCACAAGGTATTTATTCTCCTCCCGGATAACCGGATCGGGTCGGGTAAAAACCATAGCAGCTGCTCCCCCCAGATTGGTGGCAACGATTTTTTGCAGATTAATGCCATAGATGGAATCGACCTCATGAAGCGCACGCGTGTATGGCTCCAGTTGTCGGTTATGTTGCAGCAGATTTTCATAATCGGCGAAGAATTTTTCATTGTCGCTGATCGTGTAACCCAGAAAGAAGGTTGATGTTGCGGGAAAGAGGCTTGTCAGCTTAAACGTATCGGGTTGCTGGTGAGAGAAGATGCTGAGGTGATTGTTCAATGAATCCCCGGTGAAGCTGAATCCGTTCAGGATCAGGTCATCTGTTTTCTGCGTCAGGTCGATTTCTGACCATTCGGCCAGCGGGGCAGCTCCGTTGAGCCTTTCCCGGAAGGGTTTGGAAAAAAGGGTGCGCGAAAAGCCGGGCAATTTTTGGTGATTAATATAGATGTTGAGATCGATATTTTCCGTTGCTGTTTTGCTGGCTTTTTCAAAAACGGTACTCCTGTTGGTGGTGGGATGATTTAATTGCCTTATGGCCTGTTGAATCATTGCCGTGTCGGAACCTGCAAGGAGAAGACCGCGAAAAAAAACAAAATAATTAGTCTGAGGCGCTCCCGGTGCAGACCATGAATAACCGGTGATCTCCGCCCCGCCGGACTGAATTTTGTTTATCGTAGCACCTTTAGATTGAAAGAATTGCCTGATCAGATCAGCTACAGCCCCTTTTTCGGAAAAACTGGAGAGCTCAGTGAGGTAAAGGGTCCTGAAATGGTCATTCTCCCGGTTACAAACGATGGTTAAGTCTTTATCCGTAAAAGGGTTATTTATATTATCGTATTGTTTGAACAGCGAATCGGCAAAAACTGATTTTTGATATAAATCGTCGATTCCCGGGAACGCAGAGCAGGCTTT
>JAHEYS010000226.1 GCA_023251475.1 Prolixibacteraceae bacterium | reverse complement strand
GGATATTCACCGGTTTCAGCAATCTGGGATACTGTCATTGTATTAGCAAGTTCGATCGCTTTTGCCCAATATGTTTTATTGCCTGTCACCTGGTAGGCTTTTAAAAAAGTCTTCATCAATTTGGCGGTGCCGGTATCAATAGGCACATAAAAATGGTATTGCTCCATTACACTAGGAGTAATCCAGTCCTGTACATTCCAAATCTTTTGTGGCATTGGGTTTTCCCAGATTACAAACTGGTCTTCGGAATAACGCAGGAGTTCCTCTGCAATATCTTTATATTTGATGTTTTCGTTAACTCTTCCTAAAAGATAAATCGCAAAAGCAGCGGCATCATGATGTGTCAGATTTTTGAATGGTTCGCCTGGAGCAACATCTTCAAACTGGCCGGTCCAGTTAAAAGTCCGTACCGGATTATCCATAATCCAGTTAAATGCTTTAGCCCTTGTAGTTATATACCCATCTATTTTATACTGGTTGATCAAACGGTCAAAAAATTCAACGATGGATATTGGTATGCAATCAATTCCTGTAATCGCGTCCCCATTCTGCCCAAATTTTAATTTCCATGTCCCTGATGGCATTTGTAATTTTTTATATGTTTCAGCAATCCGTATTGCCGCATCCAGATAGGACTGCTCATTGGTAACATCAAACAAATCGAGATAAGAGAATGCTGCGTTAACGGGATAAGTTATCATAAACTGCCCCTTGTATTTTTTTGCCGTCATAGCTTCACCCAGGTATGTCGGTGGAAAATATTCAAGGGGTGATCCTTTGGGCTCGCTTATACTTATGAGGAAGTTTGCGGCATTTTTTGCGATTGCTAAAGCATCAGATGTGTTCTGAGGGGAAAGTCTACTGTAAAGCGACATGCTTTCAACCACAGAACTAATAGTTGTTGACGGGTAACAATACAATCTATAGGTACTATCCGGGACTGAACTAAATTTCCACTTCTGGATATAGCTGAGATTATAGATATATTGCAATGCACATTTAGCACTTTCGCTGTACTCTTTTGCTTTATTATGATAAGGTCCCTGGAATGGGGCGGCTTTATAGAACTTACGGGATCCCGCCAGACCAAGAGACTTGTTGTTAATATCTATTCCATGTACTTGTAAAAAGATGAAACCAACTGGCATTTTTCCCCATATAGGTGAAAGATTATCCCATGGTTTATCCGAAACAAAACTGTATTCCATGCTATTGGATGCGATTGCAGTGAATTTGTACTTTTTAGCACTGTCAACAAGTTTAAAATCAAAAGATGGGACATAGATAAACCAGCTGGAATAAGTGTTCCAGAATTGTCTCTCGCCAGGAATTCCAGGACGAACCGGAATTAGGACATCTTTAATTGCTTCCTTCCTGATTCCTTTAAAATTAATTTTTACCTGACTATCTTGTGCAAATAGTTTTTCTTCAAATGCAAAATAAAATACTGACCATAGAATGGTGATCACAATCATTTTTTGAATATTACTCATACTTTTCATCTGTTATGTTTTATTTATAAAGATTCAATTACGACATTAAATTATTCCAATTACTAAGTACGGGCTTCATTTTGTCTGTTTTTGCAATTCATTGCCTTTATGATAGGTTTAATTAATATATTGTTAATGTTTTATGGTTTGATTGCCCTTTTTCCAGATTGGACTTCCAGTGTATTTTTTGCCAATAGGGTAGTTTTCATTGGGTGTGTAAGCCTGAATCATTTCCGTTTCAATGATGCTGATAATTTCAGGATACCGATCGGCCAGGTTATTTTTCTCCCCGATATCCTTATTTAAGTTATAAAGTTGAATATTCTCCTCTTGTCCGGTACGAATGCCTTTCCATTTACCCATACGGACTGCCTGATCGTATCGCTCCCTGCAGTGTCCGGTATCCCAGTAAAGAAACGAATGCTTTTCTTTTTGTTTTTTTCCCCTTAACGCATTGACCATTGAAATGCCATCTGTATTTTCAGGAATCCTTCCTCCAGTCAGTTGTGCAAAAGTGGGGAGTATGTCCTGAAATGCGAACACTTCCGGGGTGGTTTTGCCTGCCGGTATCTTCCCCGGCCAACGTGCAATTAAAGGGACACGAATCCCTCCTTCGGTTAAATCTCCCTTAAATCCCCGAAAGGGATTATTCGTATCAAACATCCTGCTTACCTCACTGTGCCCTCCGTTATCACTTGTGAAAATAATCAGGGTATTCTCTTTAAGGCCCAGTGAATCGACCAGATGGACAATACGACCAACATCTGT
Source organism: Prolixibacteraceae bacterium (assembly GCA_023251475.1). Classification (GTDB taxonomy): domain Bacteria; phylum Bacteroidota; class Bacteroidia; order Bacteroidales; family Prolixibacteraceae; genus JAAFHB01. The sequence continues at coordinate 8,632 of JAHEYS010000226.1, read as the reverse complement.
GTCCAAAATATGGATCATTGCCGCATATTTTTTTGATTTCTCATCCCAGTCCATCCCACTGTACGGATCGGTAGAAGGAACTGTGAACCGGTCTTTATCTTCCGATCCTGCCGAGAAATGTGGTAATGTAAACGCTGCATACAAAAAGAAAGGTTCAGTGTGCGAATCCCGGATGTATTGTAATGCCCGTCCGGCGATCAGCTCATGGCTGTAATGGTTCCTGTTCTCTGTATTACCGGGAAGTTCTAACCTGAATTCACTTTCAGGGCGATCACTTTCATCGAGGTACTCCGGATAGTAGTAGTGTGCATGATCCTGATTAAGGTACCCGAACCACCTGTCAAATCCCTGATTGGTTGCAGCACCGACGGTTCCGGCATCACCGAGCGACCATTTTCCAACACCACTACATTGGTACCCTGCCTCCCGCAAAACTTCTGCGACAGTAAGGTCCTCCTCTTTCAGGTAGGAAGGGTAATGAGGAACATTGTCACGGGCAGGAGTGTGCCCGTTATGAAACCCGGTCATGAGGACACTGCGCGAAGGGGTACAGACCGGTCCGCCGGCATAGGCCTGGGTAAAACGTATTCCCTCCAGGGCTAGTCGGTCGATATTCGGAGTCTTAATCTTTAGCTGACCATAGCAGCCCAAATGTGCGTAACCCAAATCATCAGCCATGATCAGGATAATATTTGGTTTTTCCCTGTCGGGATTCGCTGCATTTGCAGCATGGCTAAACAGAACCCCGCCGAATAAACCGAATAAAAGATTCACATAATTTTCCATGAGTAATGTATTTGTTTATTTATTCAAGTTACCGAAATCCAGATAACCGATTCACTTTCAGAAGAATTGACGCAAACAAATCGCCTGTTGCACCATTTTCTAATTTATTTCCAGCAGGTCTTTTGATGGCAGAACAGGGAACTTGGCATGAGGTTCAGTTTGATACCAAAATGAAACAGAAGAGATATCATCCTGTAAAGGGAGGTACCGATGTCCACTTTTCCAGCCCAATGCCTGAATGGTCACTTTCAGATCTTCCTTAAACCGGACCGGATCGGTAAGATGCCAGCGATACATTCCAAACCGTAACCTTGAACTTGTTATTGCACCCTCTTCGGGAAGGATGGCATAAAAGCCTGCATAAGGAGTCGTATAATCAGTGTATCTCTTTTCCCCGTTTTTATTCTCACTTATGAAGCCGTAACTTCCGCAGAAATAGTCTTCCACACCGGTGCCACAAATGGTTGGAAACTTTTTGTCCCCATCCATGAAAAACTTTATTTCACCTTCACCCCACCAGCCATGATTGTTTGATTGCCAGGCGAGGCTTGTACCCACATATTGTCCTTTCCCTTTGATACCATCAACAAGCACATGATCTTTCATTGGTACCGTTGGATTACTCCTTCGGAATTGTGCGTGAAAATATACCGCATCATCAGGAACGGCTGTTAATGTGTAATTAACCTGATAAAACAACCTCATTTTCTTCTCATCGAGGTTTTCGACAGTTATTTTACATTTTTTCCGAAAAGGCATCACCCAATAGCAGTTGAGTGCACTTCCGGGATTCACACAGACAGCCATTGAAGAAATTTGGCTGTATTTTCCCCAACCGGCAGCGAAGAAATCCCCAACCGGCACTTCGACCGAAGGTTCAGTTTCGTCATCCCAGTAGATCCGGATGATTGAGAAACGCCAGTTCCCTGCCGGTGTCATCCATATTTGCTGAACAGCTCCCGGCCCTTCAATTTCGGCCAGGGTAAATGAGCTGTCAGGTTCAATAAAGACATATGGATTGACTTTCCATCCCTGTCCTAAATCGCGTGCCGGACCAGATGCATTGGCCATATTTGGCAGGAGCTTATCCTCAGGTTTTGCCATTCCTCCTTTTCCCTTCTCTCCTGAGAAATTTTCAGGACTGATTGAACGTGTTTCTGCATCTGATAACCGGAATAAATTGTTTATATTCACGTCAAGACCATTCCAGGACTGAGCCGGAGCGGAATTAGAAATGAACATAAACAAAAAAACAACTGGTATAAATAATGACCGCATAAAAACTAATTTAACTGATTGGTGAATAATCTGGTCTGTTTTTTATCTCTGGCATGAATAGTTATTGTTTCAATCAATATAAGTTGGTCACTTTTCAAGCTGATTTTCAACCGTCATGATTCCTGCCCGATGCTTTTCGAGTATTTTTTCCATTTCGGCAATTACTTTCGGAAATTGATCAGCCACATTGTGTTTTTCCGATGGATCAATATTCAGATTAAAGAGCAATGGTGGGTCTTGTATCGTTGCAATTTCACTTCCATATTCCGGCTGAGTGATAAAATGTGCCTTATAGTCTCCCTTTCTGATCGCATAGACCTGTGTATCACGGTAATAATATACAACTTCCCGCGGGTCCTTTCCTGTGCCAAACAATACGGGTGAAATATCATAACCGTCATATATCCTGTCGTTTGGAAGAATAACATGGGCCAGACTGGCAAAAGTAGGTAACAGGTCCATCGTCGTGGCAATATCCATAACCACACCTGGTTTAAGTTTTCCGGTCCAATGCATGATTGTGGGTTCACGCATTCCTCCTTCCCAGGTTCCTCCTTTTCCCCCGGAAAGCAAACCTGCACTGCCACCCTGATCCTGAAAGACTAACCAGGGCCCGTTGTCAGAGGTGAAAACAACCAGTGTATTTTCATCAAGCCCATTCTCTTTTAGTGATTTCAGAATCTCTCCCACACTCCAGTCCAGCTCTTCAATCACATCGCCATAGACTCCCCTGAGACTTTTATTTTCGAATTCCCTTGATCGGAATAAAGGTACGTGGGGCATCGAATGGGCCAGATAGAGGAAAAACGGCATTTGCTTATTCTGTTTGATAAATTTTATTGCTTCCAGGGTATATCTTTTCGTAATCGTGGTTTGATCAGCAGGCCTTTCGATGATCTCTGAATTTCTCATTAAAGGGACAATGAAATACTCCGGTCTGGGATTCAGGATGGATTCCAAACGATTCGGTTTAAGTGAAGTAGCATCCATGTCGTTGCTATAGGGTATTCCGAAATAGTAGTCAAATCCATGTGCATTAGGGGCATATTGAGGTAAATGCCCAAGATGCCATTTCCCGATACAGGCTGTTGCATAACCTGTAGTTTTTAATGCAGAAGCAATGGTCATTTCATTTTCAGGCAATCCTCCTTTTGAATCAGGGAACAAGACTCTTCGTTTTTCACTGCACATTCCGGTCCGGACGGGAAGCCGACCGGTTAATAATCCTGCACGGGATGGGGTGCAAACCGGAGCCGCAACGTAAAAATTGGTCCATTTCTGACCCTCGGAAGCCATCCGGTCAAGGTTTGGTGTTTTTATCGTCGGATGTCCAAATATTCCCACATCACCATACCCCATATCATCCGCCAGGATAATTATAAAATTGGGTTTGGACGGGTTTAATTTTTCGGCCGCATGGATGTTCCTTACACCGGTAATCCCAAGTGAAAGGAGACCAGTAATTGCAAGCATTTGGGTATTCAATATTCTCATGATCGTTTATTTTTTTATAAGCCATACTTCAGCAACCGGAGCACCACGTTCACCCTTGGCACAACTCCACGAAAACTCAATCCGCCCGTCAGCCAATGCTTCTTTTGGAACGGTAAATTCCTGTACTGGCATCTCTTCTGTATTAATAAAATCATGTACAACATACTTCCCATCTGCCACCAGTCTCATTTTCGATTGTCCTCTTCCTATGCCTCCCGAATAATTGATGCGGATCGTATATCCGGCATCGGGATCCAGGTGGTCATATACCATTACCAGTGGTTCCTCGTATAGGGTGGCTATCTGGGTTTTCCACGACTGAGGGATGGGGCTTGTTCCCCTGATATAATTTCTCCTTGGATAAATCTGCGATCCGGGATCTTTATCAGCGGTCGTTCGGGATTTGACCCGGCGAAACGCTTCAGCTGTACCCATCGCATCGTAAAAACCACCCACACCGGGATCAGTACGATGCAGCATCTTTTGTATTTGCTGCAAACGCACAGGTTCCGATTCCTCCTTTTTTATATTGTCAAACTGAGCCAGCATCCATTCCGAGTTGTTGAGTGGTACGTCTATTCGCTCAATAAATTCGCACTTTTGCCACTCTGTCATCCAGTGAGGTACTGGGGATCTGAAAAGTGCATTGTACAAGGAGATGATTCTTTTCTTATATTCCTGACAGACTGGCTTTTCCTGTGCCTGCAAAAGCAGCTGTTTTGCCTCCTCAACAATTTTTAGTGAACCGGAATTCCCTGCATTTCTGAGGGTTTCACAAGCCCTGTTTTCAAGGAATGTTTCATAAATAAGACGTTGCTGCTGATAGGCATCATAGTAAGCACGGATTAATCCGAGTTGAAATCTTGGATTATGAAGTACGGCTGAGTCTGCCTTTTTCTCCATTGCCTGCCACTGCCACAGCGTTCGCTCTACGTTTTGATTGCTTATCAGGGGGCCTTTGATATTCTTTTCCAGGGCGAGCAATCCTTGTGCTACGCCATCTGCATAATCCGGACCAATAAAGAGCCGGGCATAATCACGAAGGGTTTGCACAACCGGAATTTCCGGATTCCAGTCCTGATCGCTCCAGACAAATTTATTAACGTCGTCGCTGTTCCCCTCGGAGTAGGGTCTTGAACCAACAGCGAGCTGAGCATACAAATTATGTATGTGCTTAAACCCTTCAGGACGGGGCTGGATAGACATTCGTCCAAGTGTGCTGGCAAAAACCAAATCAAGCTCAGGAGCAGGATACTGGCAGCCAAGCAGGTGCGTGATATCCGGAAACATCCGGATAGGAATGTCGGACCGGACTATTTTTCGTATTTCTTCAATCGGTGTTCTGACCCAGGGGCCAAAGACAACTCCTCCGAACCATGGGTATTTGCGGTTGACCCGCTCATAAAAACCATCGTACCACTGCTGCGTCGCTTTTCCCTTATTGTTATTCTGGGCCGAAACCCATATTTTGGCATGGGGATGGTATTTATAAAGTAACGGTGCAAGCTTTTCCAGCCAGTTGAACAGTACATCCGGCTCCAGGTCGCCCGGATCGCCACCAGGCACAAAAACCTCATCGAGCTTTGGCATGGATTGAAATAGCTTTTCACGCTTTGCCAGTTCTTTGCTGATACCTTCGGGTGACACGAAATCAACTCCGACATTTGCCATGAATACAGAAACATCCATGCCATATTCCTTGCATAGCTGCGCCTGTTCCGGACTATTAACCGACACCTGATTCATCCCGAAATAAATCAGTTCGCGCAGGTACTGTTCGAAAAAAGATTTAACCAGGGCGCTGCTGTCCTTATCAAAATAATTGGTAATATGTTGTCCCCTGATTGCAAAACGGGGAGTAGAAGATATGGTTAACAATTCGGGAACTGTAACTTTCCCCTTTCTCAATTCCATTTTACGAAGCAGGTAACCAACACCATAGAGTACACCGCGCTCATCATTTCCTGCCACAAGGATGGTTTTTTTGTCGTTGAACAGCACTACCTTAAAACCATCCCTACCTGTTGGTAACAATGAAGTCAATGCCTCCCGGTAGTTCTTTTGAAGCAGGTTCAGCTCCTGCTCCGTGCCAACTACAATGGTCCTGCTGTATTTCGCAGCCATCTTGCTAACAATTGGAAGTGAACAACTGCTGCGTTTATCAACTTCTTCGTGAAGAATCTGAGCTGCCTTTTTCGTCAATTCACTACTTTTGGCGGGGCAAAATATTTTGGATTCCGAAAAATCAACCTGTTGCGCAGCGAGCAGGTTCATACTCAGAACCAGTATTATCATACCGGGCAAAAGTTTTTTTAATGATGTTATTGGTTTCATAATCTGCTATTTGTATTATAGGTCTGAATCAGTTGGTTGAATTATTCCTCTTCGTTATAACCAATTCCCTTTCGATCCCAATACCCTTTTAGCTTATTGAGTGAGATCAGAAACCGCTGGTAATCTTTGTTTTGCACTTTGGTCCAACCAACTTCCGCTGTAGCGGCTATACGCGGGAACACCTGATTATGCAGCGTCGATACCTTTGGTCCCCATTCGCTCCACATCTGACATCCCACACCGAGGATATGTCTTGCCTGCTCAGCTCCCGTATTTTTAGGTACAGGAGAAAAGCTGTATGCTTTTGCCAAAGGTAAGATGGAATAGGTTTTATCCAGGTAGGTGTAACTACCGTAGGAGTTCACCAAATCGTAACCTTTATCAATGGCTTCTTTTACAAATGTAGAATCCCCTTTCCAGTATTGAAGGATGGCTTTTTTATTTAGCGTCAGAGTTGCATTCTCTTCCTGCGAATATCTGCTGATGTTTTTTCCGAGAATTTCATTCCATCCCATTAAACGTCGCCCTTTCCCCTCCAGAAATCCGGCAAGGCGATTGGTGAAGTACATCTGCACATCGCGATAATTCTTTAGTCCTTTTTTATCTTTGAACGCAATTATATCCGCGCTGTTTTTCCAGGGAGTATAGCTTACCTCATCGCCCCCGATGTGAATGATTTTTCCGGGGAAGAGATTGATCACCTCATCCAGCACATCTTCAATAAATTTAGAGGCTTTTTCATCTGCAACATTGAATGAACCGGAATTTGTGCCCCAGGCCAGAGATGAAGGTACTTTTATCTTTGTTTGGTCAATGTCCAGCCAGGGATAGGAAGCAATAGCTGCCCCAGTATGCCCTGGAACATCTATTTCAGGGACAATGGTAATGTGTCTTTTGGCAGCATAAGCCACAATCTCCCGGATATCCTCCTGTGTATAGTATCCTCCGTGTGCATAGGCCACTTTTGCCATGCTCACTTTGCTTTTCCTCATGGTGGTGGTATCTCTCCAGGCACCAATTTCAGTGAGCAGCGGATACTTTTTTATTTCGATCCGCCATCCCTGTGAGTCGGTGAGATGCCAGTGAAATATGTTGAATTTTAATAATGCCATTTGGTCAATAAGACTTTTCACCACCTCTTTTCCATAAAAGTTTCTTGATTCGTCGAGCATAAAAGAGCGCCAGCCGAAGGTGGGTTTATCTTCGATTTCGCAGGCCTCCAAAGTGTACCGGCCGTCACCGTTCATACTCATGAGTTGCCGGATGGTCTGAAAAGCCCAGAAGCAGCCGGAGGAGGCAGATGCTTCAATTTGTATTTTATCTTTATCAATATCTATTTTGTACTCCTCCTTACCCAGCTCTTTATTTTGTCTGACGAAAAGACGACCCGCTTTGGACGGGATAATTGTTGTAAAGTATTCATCTGCAAACAGGATTTTGAGCCAATTAAGTTCAGATTGAAATTTGTCCGGTACGGATACTGTTAAAGTTGATTTAAACTCAAAAACGCCTTCTTTTTGAACCAACTTATTCGGATATGGGATAATGGTGTAACCCGCTTTTTGGGCCTGTCCCGTGATTGTAAACAGCAGGATATACACCATAATGAAGCATATATTTTTCATTTTATTTCGATTATTTTAACCAAAATGAAGTGTGCAATCCAGATCTGGAACTCCCACCAACAAATACCATGAACTTCCCGGATTCTGTTCCATAGCTCATATCTTTACGGTAAAAGGCGAGCATCTCAGGTGTTATTTTGAAGTTTACGGTTTTACTTTCACCAGCTTTCAAAAACACTTTTTCGAATTTCTTCAGTTCTTTCACCGGCCTTGTTACACTAGCGGCCAAATCACGGATGTAAAGTTGAACAACCTCCTCTCCGTCATATTTTCCGGTGTTTGAAAGTAAAATACCTGCGTTAACAGCACCATTTTGGGTAAGTATGGAATCCGAGAGAATGAGACTGGAATAGGAAAAGTTTGTATAACTTAAGCCATACCCAAAGGCAAATAACGGATCATTAACACAATCGAGGTATCTTGATGTTCCTTTCTGAAATGGTTGATCAGGATCTGCAGGTGCACCCGTACTTTTTTCGTAATAGAAGATGGGTACCTGTCCTACATTACGGGGAAAGGTCATTGGAAGTTTTCCGGATGGATTGTACTTGCCAAATAAAACATCCGCGACTGCATTGGCTCCCCTGGTTCCCGGGAGCCAGGTTTCAAGCATTGCATCTGAAAGCTCATTTTCTTCGCTCAGGTCGAGCGGTCTGCCATTCATAAGTACCAAAATGATTGGCTTGTCCAATTTTTTAAGCTCCCGAAGAAGTTCTGTCTGAACACCGGGAATTTTAATATTGGTACGACTTTTACCCTCCCCATTCCAGAAACCCGGTTCGCCCGCTACGATGACGATTTTATCTGATTGGCGGGCAACTTTAATTGCTTCAGCAAAACCGCTTCGATCATTTTCCGTCAACCCGCATCCCCGGGCATAAGATACCTGGTTAATGCCATTAATACGTTTAATTTCATCCACTACCGTACTCATACTATCTGGAATTACTCCTGCTGACCTCCAGGAACCCAGTAACTCGCGCTTGGCTGTTGAAAGGAATCCAATGACCGCGATATGTTCTCCCTTTTTGAGCGGAAGTGCCCGGTTGTCATTTTTTAGCAGCACAAAGCTTTTTTCAGCCATATCGTATGCCGTCTTCTGCTTGAAAAAAAAA
>JAHEYS010000510.1 GCA_023251475.1 Prolixibacteraceae bacterium | reverse complement strand
ACCTCACTGATATCAGCAGTCGATTTTGATCGTTTCCGTACAATTTTAAGAATATGTGATTTTTCGTTTTTCCCTACCTGGTTCAGCGCATGGATTAATGGCAGGGTAATTTTCTTTTCACGAAGATCATTCCCTGTGGGTTTACCAATCAGGTTCGATTTTTGGTAATCAAACAGATCATCCTTGATCTGGAAAGCCATCCCGGCATACTCGCCAAAAAGTCTCATACGCTCAATTATATCAGCATCGGTTGTAACCGAACAGGTTCCCACAGCTGCACTCGTTGCGAGTAAAGATGCTGTTTTCTTCCGGATGATCTCAAAATAGATCTCTTCAGTAATGTCCAGTTTGCGGGCTTTCTCGATCTGAAGTATCTCACCTTCACTCATGTCGCGCACAGCAGTACAGATGTGATCCAAGATATCATAATCGCGATGATCAACCGACCAAAGCAGCCCCTTTGCTAATATAAAATCTCCAACCAGAACAGCAATCTTATTTTTCCAGACTGCATTCACCGAAAAAAAGCCCCGTCTTTGGTACGAATCATCAACCACATCGTCATGAACAAGGGTTGCCGTGTGTAATAACTCGATGGTTAAGGCAGCGTGATAGGTCCTTTCATTAAAGACACCATTCAATTTTGCCGACAGAAAAACCATCATCGGACGCATCTGTTTCCCCTTGCGTCGCAGAATATAATTGATAATGTTACTTAACAGCGGCAAGTCACTCCTGGTTGCTTTTTGAAAATAAGGCTCAAAGTTACTTAGCTCCTCTCTGATTGGCGATATAATCCGTTCTTTAGATGACATTCTTTAAAAATTGTATGCTTTCTGTTTTTTTTCTCCGCCTGGCCAAAGGTAAGCAATAATTTCACTTCAACATTATTGTTTTTAGCCATTCTAAATTACTCTGTCATGATTCGTAAAAGTTCGGGATAAACAGACATATCTCATTAATAATGTGCATATTATGAGTCAGGTGAGAAAACACGGAACTTCTGTTGCTGCGATTCAATCTTTAACTCCGGCAATACCCGGTACTTATATTTCCTATATTTGCACTATTAATGAAGAATGCGAAATTTACCTGTAATTCAAGATTTTAAACTTACGGCTATTATGAACTATTCTGAGCTAAATATCGAGAAGTTAACTTTAGCCACAGAAATGTTAAAGGCTATTGCACACCCGCTGCGTATCTCCATTGTCAAATATCTCGATGGTGGGGTAAAACTTACCGTAACCGAAATCCATGAGCGGCTTGGAATTGAACAATCAACCGCTTCGCACCATCTTGGAATACTTAAAAGCAATGGTGTTCTGAGTTCAAAACGCGACGGAAAGAATACCTATTATTTTCTGAAACATTCGGTTTTAACCGGCATCCTTGATTGCATTGATAAATGCAATTGTCAGGTATAGCAGTTGATTGAACTGATATTGTGCGGTTATGTTTATAAAGTGTGATTTTTAAGTGCACTAATTATCTCTGGCAATCAGCGCCTTGAACTTAACCCAAACCCCCTGGGCTGAAGATTTTATACTCCCTTCCATTTTAGAACGCTCCCTGCCGGATGGGCCGATGATGATTTTGCCGGCTTTTTTATTAAATTTTATGTAGTTTTGATCGGTCTTAATACTCCGCATATCATGAACCGATTGTTTTTACTTGATGCCTACGCATTGATTTACCGCTCCTATTTCGCATTTATTAATGCCCCCCGCATCAATTCAAAGGGGCTGAACACCTCCACGATGCTGGGATTTGTCAATACACTTGAACAACTATTGAAAAATGAGAAACCTACTCATATGGCTATCGCCTTTGATATGAAAGGTCCGACTTTCCGTCATGATCTGTTCCCCGAATATAAGGCCCACCGTGATGAAGCGCCTGAAGATCTCAGAAAATCAATTCCTTACATCAGAGAGATCATTAAAGGGTACAATATACCTATTCTCGAAAAAGAGGGGTTCGAAGCTGATGACGTGATCGGAACACTGGCTAAAACTGCAGAAAAACTGGGATTTCAGGTTTATATGGTAACTCCGGATAAGGATTACGCACAATTGGTCACCAAAAATATCTTCATGTACAAGCCGAAAAGGATGGGTAATGAGATGGAGATCCTTGGTGTTGAACAGGTATGCGAAAATTTTCAGATCGGTGATCCGTTGCAGGTCATTGACGTTTTGGGTCTGATGGGTGATACCTCCGACAATATCCCGGGTTGTCCGGGAATAGGTCCAAAAACGGCCATGAAACTTGTGGGTGAATTCGGCAGCGTAGACGGTGTATATCAGAATATTGACAAATTAAAAGGGAAACAAAAAGAGAGCCTCGAACAATTTGAAGCCCAGGTACGGATGTCACGTAAACTGGCCGAAATCATACTGGATGTGCCCCTGGAATTCGATCAGGAAGCGCTGGTGGTGACTGAACCTGATTATAAACATTTAAAGGGAATATTCCTCGAACTCGAATTCCGTACCCTGGCTGAGCGGATTCTCTCAAACGCAGCAAAAACAGTAACTCCCGCACCTGCATTTGAACAGGGAACGCTTTTCAGTTTAGGGGAACAAACCCAGAGTGAGTCAGCAGCAGTTCATACCGATATTTACTCCACCAATCATCAGTACTTTCTATGTGACAACAACGAAAAAATAAATACGTTGATTGCTAAACTGGAAGGTCAATCGTCCTTCTGTTTCGATACTGAAACAACGGGACTCGACACCCATTCCGATCAACTCGTCGGATTATCGTTCTCCTTCAAACCGGGAGAAGCCTATTACGTACCTGTTCCTGCCGATAATGAAAAGGCAATGTCAATTGTACAGAAATTTATTTCGGTATTTGCAAATGAAAATATCCTGAAAATCGGCCAGAATATGAAATTCGATATTCTGATGTTATCGCGGTACGGCATTGAAATAAAAGGTGAATATTTTGATACCATGGTCGCACACTACCTGATTCAACCGGACCTTCGTCACAACCTGGATTACCTGAGTGAAATCTATCTCGGTTATAAAAAGGTGGCCACTGAAGAGCTGATCGGCAAAAGGGGAAAAAATCAGCTGACCATGAGGCAAGCCGATCCCGAACAACTAAAAGAGTATGCCTGTGAGGATGCCGATATTACGTTTCAGCTAAAATCGCACCTTGATGAGGCTTTGATAAAGGCAAATGTAAAGAAACTGTTCACCGAAGTAGAGATGCCTTTATTAAAGGTGCTCGTTGAAATGGAACTGGCAGGGCTAAATATTGACCCTAAAGTTCTCGATGATTACGCAGTAATATTGCGGAATCAGATCGTTGACCTTGAAAACAGCATCATCGAACTGGCAGGCGAACATTTCAATATTTCATCACCTAAACAACTTGGCTATATCCTTTTCGAAAAACTGATGCTCGATCCAAAGGCCAAAAAAACCAAGACAAAACAATACTCCACGGGTGAAGAGATTCTGGTGAATCTTCAGGATAAACATCCAATTATTAACAAAATTCTGGAGCATCGGGGACTCAAAAAACTCCTTTCCACCTATGTGGAGGCGCTACCCAAAATGATTAATCCTAAAACGGGTAAGATACAT
>JAHEYS010000225.1 GCA_023251475.1 Prolixibacteraceae bacterium | reverse complement strand
AGGTTCAGGATGCAAAACTCCTTTTCGAGTTGACTTTTGTCAACCAATTCCAATGACCGGGAATCGTAAGATTTACGGGCCAGTTCGAACCCTTCGAAAAAATTACGCCAACTTTCATCTATTTCCTGAGGATTTTGAAGATAACTTTTATACAGCTCTTCTATTGTACCGATTTCATGATTTCCTACCAGAGAGAATCTGTCCATGTTTTAAATTTAATTCCAAAATTATTACAAATAAACAAAAGAATAAGTTCAATAAAAATCATTTTTAAATCATCTTTCTTTGGTATTCAAAAATAAAGGGCAATTTTATGGTTTATTTGAGTATCTTGAGTTCACGATTGAAAACTGAACGGTTATGAATGGATTTTTAAAACATGCAGCCTCTCATTTATTTGATAAATACCAGGATCAGATCAGCCGGATTACGATGGTCTTTCCGAATCGGAGAGGAGGGGTATTTTTTACAAATTACCTGAACTCGTTGGTCACAACTCCTTTGATTTCACCTGAAATTATCACGATTAATGAATTATTCTCCTCACGCTCGATCCTGCATGTACCCGACCGTTTAAGCCTGGTATTCAGACTTTACAAGGTCTATTGTGAGTTAACGAAGTCCAGCGAACTATTTGACGATTTTTATTTTTGGGGGGAGATGCTGATCAGTGATTTTGATCAGGTTGACAAATACCTGGTTAATGCGCACGACCTTTTTACAAATGTAACAGCGCTGAAAGAGATCGATGCCCGGTTTGAAGATTTAGGTGATGATGAAAAAGAGCGGCTTGGAAATTTCTGGAAAACCCTTTCTAATAAGGATAAAACACCTAATCAGCAAGAGTTTATCCGGTTATGGGAAGATATCAGCGGCGTTTATGATAAATTTAGAGCGTCGTTAAAAGAGGAGGGAATTGCATACGAAGGGATGTTATACCGCGAGGTCGTTGAACTTCATCTCAAAGGTGATCTCTCATTTTTTGAAGATAAGCACTTCGTTTTTATTGGTTTTAATGCTTTGAATAAATGCGAAGAGGCCCTTTTCGAATTTCTGCAGACGGAGGGAAAAGCTTCTTTTTATTGGGACTTCGACAATTACTACATGGAGGATCAGGCACAGGAAGCGGGATATTTTTTAAGAAAAAATATCACCCGGTTTCCAAATGAAACATTTCATCCTGAATGTGATTCATTCGCCTCGTTATCCAAATCGATAAAAATTGTAAATATATCCTCCCAGGTTGGCCAGGCTCAGGTAGCTGCCAGTGAACTCAGCGGTAAATTTAAAGTGGAGGAGAATTTTGATGAAACAGCAGTCGTGCTTTGCGATGAGGAATTGCTGTTGCCGGTAATAAACGCCTTGCCTGAAAGTAGTCATAAAGTGAATGTTACAATGGGTTATCCGCTAAAAATGACACCTGTATTCAGTTTAATTACCCAACTGATCGCTTTGCAGAAGAATGTCCGGAGATCGGGAGGTGAACTTTCGTTTTATAACAAGGATGTACTCCGAATTTTGAGTCATCAGCTGGTGATCGATATTGATCCCGGTGCAAGCAGGAAACTTACCGATTTTATTTTGATCAATAATATTATTTATTTATCCAATCAGGAATTGGGTAAGAATTTGATCTTCAAAAAGATATTTAAATCTCCGCAAAATATAACTGAACTTTCGGACTATTTTCTTGAGATTATTAAACATATATTTCTTCATTGGCAGCAAAAAGGGGGAGATAAATCCGAAGATGATCTGTTTGCTCAGGTCGGGAGCGCACCTGATGATCATTCGGCAATCTACAGGGAATATCTTTATCAGTCGTATCTGGCAGTCAATAAGCTCAAAGATATACTGGTAAATGATGGTATTAAAGTATTTGAATCTGATAATTTTGTCTCCGCTGAGGTATTTTTCCGGTTTCTGTTACAATATTTAAGCGGCATTACCATCCCTTTTGAAGGTGAGCCTCTTGAAGGTTTACAGATTATGGGAATTCTTGAGACCAGGACGCTCGATTTTAAAAATCTGATCATCCTGTCGATGAATGATGGAATAATGCCGAAAATATCTGCTTCCGGATCGTTTATCCCTTACAATTTAAGACGGGTATTTGGATTGCCAACCATAGAGGAGCAGAATGCGATGTATGCCTATTATTTCTACAGACTGCTTCAACGTGCAGAAAATGTGACATTAGTCTACGATTCCGGGGCTAATGGGATGTTTACGGGAGAAAAAAGCCGCTATTTGTATCAATTGCAACTGGAATCACCTTTTGAGATATCCGAAACCAATATCGTTTTTAACATAGCGTCTATCGCAATTCAACCGATCAGTATTGAAAAGGAACCAAAGGTGATGGCCAGACTGGAAGATTATCTGACCGGAACAAAGCCGTTATCTCCAAGTGCGATTGACAAGTACCTCACCTGTCCGCTCCAATTTTATTTCCGTTATTCGGCAGGTCTGGATGAACCCGATGAGGTAACAGAAGAGGTTGACGCCATGATTTTCGGAAATCTGTTTCACAATGTAATGGAAAATATATATCGGCCATTCATTGGTAAATTAATTAAATATGAGGATATTATAGCGATTTTAAATAATCAGGAACTAATCATCCAAACCATTACCGGAGCGTTTCATACAGTCTATTTCAAAGGGAGTTTGGATAAGGAGAAAGTCACATTAACAGGGAGGAACTGGCTGATCTTTGAGGTGGTGAAAAAATATGTTATCCAGTTGTTGTCTGTTGATCTTAAACGTGCCCCATTTGAAATCATAGGTTTGGAAGAAAAGGTAAAATCGGTAATTTCGATTAATGATTCAATGAAATACGTAACGATTGGCGGAATAATCGACCGGCTTGACCGTATCGGGGATTCAGTATATATTCTTGATTATAAGACCGGGAAGGCGGAACTAAGTTTTCCGATGCTATTGACCCTTTTCGATAAGGAGAATAAAACAAGGAATAAAGCGGCATTCCAGACACTTGTATATTCTTACATTCTGCATAAAAACCAGCCTGAGATCCCGTTTATATACCCGGGGATTTACACTTTGCGGGGAATTTTTGAAGCCGATTTTGATCCTTCGCTCCGGTCAAAGGCAGAAGGAATTAATGGTATTGAATTTAGCTCAGTTGCAGATCAGTTTGAAACGCTCTTCAGACAGTTACTCGAAGAAATATTCAACGTTGAAATTCCATTCACCCAGACAACGAATGAGGAACACTGTAAATACTGTTCCTATCGTCAGATTTGCAGACGGTAAATTAAATTGTCCTTAAAATTGTTTACAGATTCAGAGGTTGGTGGATGCATGGTCTTTCATTCCTTCATTTTTCATTCACTCCATTTCTCCATCGCTTCCACATGATCATTCTTCGCCAAGCAAATCGGGCCGTATTTTTTTCGTTCTTTCGTAGGCCTGTTCCTGTTTCCAGTCGTCAATCAGTTGATCATTCCCTGAGAGGAGGATTTCCGGTACGCGCCAACCCTTATATTCAGCCGGTCGTGTGTAAACAGGGGGGGTCAGCAGTCCGTCCTGGAAAGAGTCAGTCAGGGCGGAAGTTTCGTCCGATAATACTCCTGGTATTAACCGGACAATTGCATCTGAGACAATGGCTGCAGCCAGTTCACCCCCAGTGAGCACATAATCCCCGATCGACAATTCCATGGTCACCAGGTGATCACGAACACGTTGATCAACACCCTTATAATGACCACATAAAATTATCAGGTTTTTTTTCAGGGATAACTGGTTTGCGTCGCGTTGCACGAACTGCCGCGCATCAGGGGTAAGGAAAATCACTTCATCATAATCGCGCTGGCTTTTTAAATCGCTGATAGCCTTGTCAATCGGCTCCACAGACATTACCATCCCGGCCCCCTTACTGAAAGCGTAATCATCCACCTTTTTGTGCTTGTCAGTTGACCAATCCCTGATGTTATGAATAAAGATCTCTGCCAGCCCCTTATCTTTTGCCCTTTTTAAAATGGAGTGGTTAAACGGACTCTCGAGTAATTCAGGAACGACGGTAAGAATATCAATGCGCATGATTATTTTTCTGCAAAAGTACCATTCCCTGATGATCTTCGCAATTTGAGCGGATGAATTATTGAATTTTGGCACTTATAATCGAACACTACATGTCATAATGGCTTGTTATTGCCTCTTGTTGTGTCATTTTGGCTTGTTTTCAGGATATTCAGTCGTAATTAATGAATTGGTATATCAATTGATAATTTTGGATCAGAACACAAAAAAGAATTTTTAATGTTAAACAATTAAATTTTAGAAGTTATGAATATTCTTAGATTTTCAAAACCGTTAGTTTACAATGGATGTACCGATCGCGCGTTGAATAATTATTTGGGTGGGGTGGAAAATGAAAATTATTATGCCATTCCTTCGGCCAATGTAATTGAGAGCAAGGAGCAATTTAAGATTGAGCTTTCTGTTCCGGGATATTCCAGGGAACAGATCGGAATCCAGTATCACGATAACCTTCTTGTTGTGAAGGGGAGTATGGATGAATCATCAGGTCAGGAGGAGCAATACCTGATCAGGGAGTTTGGATCAAAAAGCTTTATCAGACGCTTTTCGGTACCCAAAACTGTGGATACAGATCTGATCAGTGCAGCCTTTTTAAATGGTATTTTAACGATTAATATTCCTAAAAAGGAAGAGGTTAAAGAAAAGGAAAAAAAAGATATTGTGATTAATTAATCTTTTACTGAATTATTTATCAGTGCTTTATGGGGTTTGCGGAGGATATCGGCAGCCCCATGTTTATTTGGATCGAAAATATGTTATCGAATAAGTTGAGGATTAGCCGGTAAATATCTATTTTCGTGGAAAATAATATTGTATACATCCTGGCTTAGCCGCCGTAACGAAATTGCAGATGGAATCTAATGAATTGAAAAAAAGCGAAGCATCCGAGGAAAGCGGGTTACTCAAAAATGTTGAAAATGACGAAGCTACCTCTTCAGCTGCTGAACTTAAAAGCACTGACATTGAAAATGAAGCATCGGTAGAAGAAATTGAATCTTTAACTGTTGAATTATCTGATCCTTTAATTGATCCTGTACTGATAACAACTTCTGTGAACGAAGAAGTTGAGGATGTTTCAGAACCGGAACCGCAGGAGCTTGCTGCTGTTCCGTCAGCCGGGGCTCCGGAAGATCAAACTCTGGAGATCGCCTCAGTCCCTGAGGTGGAAGCAGTACCTGAAGTGAATGATATTTTGGAATCTGAGCCGGTAATCAATCTGGATACCATCCCAAAACCTGTTACTGAAGTTGCGGAAACTGCCGAAACTACTTTAATTGACCAAATTGTTCAGGTTGCTGAAGAGTCGGATGAGGATGATGATCTTTTTAGTGACAGAGAGCCTGATGCCCATGTAATTCCAATTCATGATTATTCTTCATACAGCAAGATTCAGTTAATAAATACCTTAAGGAAAATATTATCGGAAGGAAGTGTTGATGAAATCAGACCTCACGCCGAGGCCATAAAGGGCTGTTTTTATAAAATCCGCAACAGTGAAATTCAGGAGCAGAAACTTGCATTTACTGCCGAAGGTAATGATGAGGAATTATTTGAGCCGCTGGAGGATTCGTATGAGGCTGAGCTTAAGGATCTTCTTCGGGAATACAAAAATCTCCGTGCCGAACTGAACAAAAAACAGGAGGCGGTTAAGGAGGATAACTATTATAAGAAGCTCGCAATTATTGAGGAGATTAAATCTCTGATCAATAGTGAAGAGTCGATCAATATGACCTTTCAGGAGTTCAACAATCTTCAGGATAAGTGGAAGAGTATTGGGCAGGTTCCCCAAACCAAGGTCAAGGATTTGTGGGAAAACTATCATTATAATGTTGAGTTGTTTTATGATTTTGTGAAGATTAACCGCGAATTGCGTGATCTGGATCTTCGCAGGAACATGGATGAAAAAACAAAGTTATGTTTAAAAGCCGAAGAACTTTCCAGCGAGGCAGATGCTGAAGCGTTATCGACATTCAGGGAGCTTCAAAAGCTGCACGAAGCCTGGCGCGAGATTGGTCCGGTACCACGTGAAAGTAAGCAGGAACTTTGGGAACGGTTCAAAGCAGCCACAACCTTAATCAATAAACGTTATCAGCAGTTCTTCGAGCAGGAACGAACCTCGCAAAAGGAGCAACTTCAAAAGAAGGTAGAACTTTGCGAACTGGCTGAACAATATTGCGGTTTTACATCGGATAACCCGCGCGAATGGAACGACATCACCGAAAAAGTGATCGCCCTGCAGGAGGCCTGGAAAAATTCGGGGTTTGGACCACGCAAGGAAAATGCCAAAGTTTGGGAACGTTTCAGGGCCGCGAATGATAATTTTTTCCAGAATAAACGCAATTTTTGGAATAAGAGTAAAGATCAGCTGAACAGAAACCTGGCACAGAAACTTGAGATTTGCGATCAGGCTGAAAAGTTGAAAGATTCTGACGACTGGAAAGCAACCACAGACAAGTTAATCGCCCTTCAGAAAAAATGGAAAGAGGTTGGACCGGTACCACGCAAACAATCGGAATTAATCTGGAAGAAGTTTCGTAGTGCCTGCGACGAGTTCTTTAACCGCAAAACCACCCATTTCTCCGGTGTTACTGGTGATCAGGATGAAAATTACAAGGCAAAGAAGGCCTTAATCGCGGAGATCGAAAATTTTAAGGCGACCGGTAATCCCAAGGAAGATATTGAAGTTCTCAAAAAATTCCAGGAGCGGTGGTCTGATATAGGATTTGTTCCATTCCGAAAAAAAGAGGAGTTGCAAACCCGTTATCACAGTTTGATAGACGGCCATTTTGATCAGCTTAAATTGGATGATCAGGATATGGGACTCTATAAATTCAAAAGTAAAATAGAACATCTGGCCTCCCAGCCACGCGGATGGTCGAAGATTAATATGGAACGGGACCGGTTGGCGCAACATTTGAAACAACTTGAGAGTGATATTAATACCCTTGGTAATAATGTTGGTTTCTTTGGTTCAAGCAAGGGGGCGCAATCACTCATTCAGGGTGTCAATGCCCAGATGGAAAAGATTAAGGTTCAGATTGATTATCTTAAGGAGAAACTGAAGATAATTGATTCTCAGGAAGAGATTAACTAATGATTTTATGAGCTGTGAAAACCCGTTCCGTTCAAATGGAACGGGTTTTTTATTCCATTAATGTGACCGAATTTTAAGCTAAACATACAGGGTTTACGATTATTATTAGTTACTTTGCAACCTTTTAGAATACACAAAAATTTATTACTGTGGCCACAACGAAGTATATATTTGTAACCGGCGGTGTGACCTCTTCTCTTGGTAAAGGGATTATTGCATCTTCCCTTGCCAAACTGCTTCAGGCGAGAGGATACAAGGTAACAATTCAGAAACTGGATCCCTACATCAATGTTGATCCGGGAACCCTGAATCCCTACGAACACGGCGAATGTTATGTAACAGAGGATGGCGCTGAAACTGATCTCGACCTGGGACATTACGAGCGTTTTTTGAACTCCCCAACCTCACAAGCCAATAATGTTACAACCGGCAGAATCTACCAGTCGGTGATCAATAAAGAGCGGAGGGGAGATTACCTTGGAAAAACCGTTCAGATCATCCCCCATATTACGGATGAGATTAAAAAATATGTTAAATATTTGGGGTCCAAAAAGAAATTCGATGTTGTAATTTCTGAGATTGGGGGGACTGTTGGCGATATTGAATCGCTACCTTATATTGAAGCGGTTCGGCAGTTGAAGTGGGAGATGGGGAGCGACGCCCTGTTTATACACCTGACACTTGTTCCATATCTCTCGGCATCAGGTGAATTAAAAACCAAACCGACGCAGCATTCTGTGAAAGCGCTGCTCGAAAACGGTGTTCAGCCCGATGTGCTGGTTCTTCGGACCGAGCATGCCCTCTCTCCCGGATTGAAAGAGAAGGTAGCGTTGTTTTGTAATGTAAATAAAGAGGCTGTTATTGAATCGATTGATGTTTCAACGATTTATGAGGTTCCCATTAAAATGAGGGAGGAAAAACTTGACGAAATCGTCCTCAAGAAATTAGGACTTCCATTGGGGACTCCCCCCGATCTTAAAGACTGGAACGATTTTCTGCTCAGGTATAAAAATCCCAAGAAAGAGGTTAAAATAGCCCTGGTTGGGAAGTATGTTGAACTTCATGATGCCTACAAGTCAATTTGTGAGGCGCTAATTCATTCCGGCGCAGCGAACGAATGCAGGGTCAAAATAGAGTGGGTTCATTCGGAAAGAATAAATGATGAAAATATTGAACGGAAATTAAGAGGATGTTCAGGAATAATCATCGCCCCCGGATTTGGACATCGCGGGATCGAGGGAAAGATTATTGCTGCCCGATATGCCCGTATCAATAAAATTCCATATTTTGGAATATGCCTTGGAATGCAGATCGCAGTGATCGAATTTGCCCGTAATGTGTTGAAATTGTGTGATGCGGACTCTACGGAGATGAATTCTGAAACAAAATATCCGGTTATCGACCTGATGGAGGAGCAGAAGGAGATCACCGACAAGGGGGGAACAATGCGTTTGGGCGCATATACCTGTCACCTTAAAAAAGATTCAAAAGCATATGCTGCTTACGGAAAATCGAAGATTACAGAGCGACACAGACACCGTTATGAGTTTAATGATACCTTCCTGAAAAAATTTGAAGATGCCGGTATGAAAGCTGTTGGAGTCAATCCCGAAACCAAGCTGGTAGAGGTGATTGAAATCCCTGATCACCCCTGGTTTGTGGGGGTTCAGTTCCACCCTGAATACAGCAGTACTGTTTTACAACCACACCCCTTATTTGTTGCATTTATTAAATCGGTTCTCGATAATTCAAAATAAAAATACGATTATTACTATTTATGGATAAAAATACAATTACAGGTCTCGTCCTGATATTTATAATTCTGATCACTTTCAGCTACTTAAATAAACCATCCCAAAGCGAAATTGAGGCACAAAAACGACAAAGTGATTCAATTGTTCAGGTCGAATCTGAAAGAGCAAGGCAGGCTGAAAAGGAAGTGGCAGCAGTAAAGGCAATTTCTGATACAAAAACTGCCAAGGCTGCCGGCGACACTTCAGGGGTTACTGGCGCCGAAAATGAACTCAAAAGTCTTTATGGGGTATTCTCCGAAGCTGCAAAAGGGAGTGAGCGTTTTATTACACTGGAGAATAACCTGATGAAAGTCAGGGTTTCAACCAAAGGTGGTAAGATCTATTCAGTTGAATTAAAAGGTTATAAAAGGTTTAATGGTGAGCCTCTGGTCCTTTTTGAAGGAGACCAGAATCGCTTTGGACTTAACTTCTTTTCCCAGAATAAAAGCATTCAAACAGATCAGTTCTTTTTTACCCCTTCGGTGACTGACACTATACTAAATGTCACCGGACCTGCAGTCTCAGTCGGAAAAGAGGGGCGGGAGAAATTTAACACTGATGGAAAGGAGGGGGCCAAATCGTTTGCCATGCGGCTGGATGCCGGTGACGGCGTTTCCGTGGAGTATATTTATACCATGAGGCATAACTCTTTTATGGTTGGTTTTGATATTCATACAGCTGGACTTAAAAAGGTGATGGGGGCCAATTCGAACTATATCAATTTTGCCTGGGCCATGTCGCTGCCAAGGCAGGAAAAGGTCTCAAAATTTGGTGAGGATAACTATGCAACCAGCTATTTTAAGTTTTATCAGGACCAGGTTGATAAGATTGCCCCTACAAAATCGGAGACAAAGGCGCTGGCAACAAAAGTTGAATGGGTAAGTTTTAAAACACTTTTCTTTTCATCGGCACTAATTGCCGAAAAACCTTTTATCAATGGCCAGGTGACAACCAAAAAAAGGGATAAAGATCCCCTGTTTGTTTCGGATATGAGTGCCGATTTAACCATTCCGTTGGACAATTCGGGTAGTGAAACTTTTCCGGCCAGGTTTTATTTCGGTCCTAATCAATACAATACGCTAAAACAGTATAAGATAAACCTGGATGAAGAATTGTCGCTTGGCTGGACCATTATCGGTTGGGTAAATAAGATCATCATCATTCCTGCTTTCGATTTCCTCAGAGGGTACATCGGTAATTTTGGTCTGATT
The DNA here is from genome assembly GCA_023251475.1 of Prolixibacteraceae bacterium. Taxonomy (GTDB): domain Bacteria; phylum Bacteroidota; class Bacteroidia; order Bacteroidales; family Prolixibacteraceae; genus JAAFHB01. Next base: position 748 of record JAHEYS010000225.1, on the reverse strand, counting down.
ATTTTACTTTTAACAATATATGTCAAGCTGATCATTGCCCCCTTTACCTATAAATCGTATATTTCTCAGGCCAAAATGAGGTTATTAAAGCCGGAAATTGAGGAGATACAGAAGAAATTTGGGGATGATAAGAAGATGGAGTCACAGCAGGCTGTGATGGCATTGTATAAGAAGGCGGGGGTAAATCCCATGGGCGGCTGTCTGCCGATGCTCTTTCAGATGCCTATACTCGTATCGATGTTTTACTTTTTCCCGATCTCAATCGAATTAAGGCAGCAGAGTTTCCTTTGGGCGCACGACCTATCATCCTTTGATTCAATCGTTACACTTCCGTTTGAAATCCCATGGTATGGAAGCCATGTGAGTCTTTTCTGTCTGCTGATGACTGTTACCAACATTTTGTATGTGAAATACAACAACGAAATGAGCGCCGCCGGAACCCAGCAGATGCCTGGAATGAAGACCATGATGTATATGATGCCTGTGATGTTCCTGTTTATCTTTAACAGTTATGCCTCAGGATTAAGTTTATACTATTTCTTATCGTTGGTTTTCACCTTTGTGCAGATGTGGATTTTCAAGAGACTGATTAATGAAGATGAAATTCATGCTCAGCTGAAGGCCAAACAAAAAATGCCGGTTGTCAAATCAAAATTTCAGACCCGGCTTGAGGAGATGTCAAAGCAACGGAATGTTCCGCAAAAGAAAAGATAAGAAAAAAGCTGCTCCGAAAAAGAGCAGCTTTTTT
>JAHEYS010000509.1 GCA_023251475.1 Prolixibacteraceae bacterium | reverse complement strand
ACTGCTTGACGAAGTCCTGGCTCCCGCTACAGACAGATCTTCAGGAGCCCTGGGACCTGCAGAGGGACCCTCAAAGGGCGGAGTGAGTGTTATCAATACCCACTCCTGGAACCACGGCGGACTTGTGACCCTTTCAAAGTCGGAAAGTTCACGTGGGGATCGGGTAACAGATGATCAGGAGAAAGATGTCCCGGCTCAGCGCCTTTCAACGGGTGAACTGGCTTTTCTGGCCTCCGGTGTCCCTCCGTTTGGCTCACGTCATTACCAGGTAATGGAAGGTAAATCTCCACAGACCAACGGGTGTAAAATAGAGGGCAATATCCTTGAAAATAAGCTTTTACGTGTTAAAATTGATTCCCTGACCGGTAATATTACCCAATTGGTAAACCTTGCCACCGGACGAAATTTCGTCGATGTCAGAGTGAACGGGGGGCTCAATGCCTTTCGCTGGATGCCTGGTGACAGCGACAATGCAAGAGCAGATTCATCGATCTCGGTATCAACTGTCGAATCGGGACCATTGGTTGTCGAATTACGTGTTTCGTCAAAGGGGACCGGCTGTCGGTCGGTATCACGTTCTGTAAGACTGGTTCAGGGACAACCCTGGGTTGAGATCACTGATAAAGTGGATAAATTGCCGCTGGTGGCCAAGGATGGCATTCACTTTGGATTCGGTTTTGACATTCCCAAAGCAACGACCCGTGTAGATATTCCCTGGGGGGTGATCGAAGTGGAAAAAGAGCAGTTGCCGGCAGCTAACCGTAATTGGCTCACCATGCAACGATGGGTTGACATCTCCAACGGGAAGGAGGGGGTCACCTGGTGTTCGCCCGATGCACCGCTAATCGAGAGTGGCAGTATGACCGCCAATCAGTCCGGAACCTGGAGCGGAGAGCGGAAACCCTGGCTTCGCAAACTTGAACCAGCCTCAACGATCTATTCCTGGGTAATGAATAACCACTGGTTCACCAATTTCCCGCTGACACAGGACGGACCTGTCACCTTTCGTTACCGCATCCTGCCCCACGGAGGTTATGACGCAGCAACTGCAAACCGGTTTGGCCTCGAACAGACCCAACCGCTGATCTCATTGGCGACAAGCCTAAATGCCATTTCCAAACCAATAGTTGTTTTGGACGGATCCGCAGCAATAACCGCTTCAATACTAAAATCCACATCTCAAAGAAATACAATGATCATCCGTTTACGTTCGGTGTCGGACAAAGATGAAACGGTAAAATTATCCTGGCCTGCAGGTAATCCGGGTTCTTTAAACAGATGTGAACTGGAGGAGGAAACAGGCACAAAAGTCATTGGTGATTTTACCGTTCCTGCTAACGGAATGGTCACGTTAAAAGCTGTTTGGAATGATATGAAAAATATAGACTTATGAAGTTTGAACCTGATTACTTTCAAATCCTTGAGGTTTTAAATAACCGGCGGCCGGAGAGGTTGCCCTTGTATGAGCACCATATTGATGCCCCATTTATCTCTAAAGTGGTTGGTGAAACAATCTCTTCACAGGGATTGAAATCAAAGGAACTGGAAGATTATTACCGCAAAGTTATTGGCTTCTGGAAGGAGATGACCTATGATGCTTTCGATTTTGAAGCCGCCATCTGTGATATTCTCCCCGGTCATGGTGCAATTATGGGTGGAATGGCCGGACCTATTCAAACCAGGGCTGATTTTGATAATTATCCGTGGATGGATATTCCAAAAATATTCTGGGAAACGTATACTCCCCATTTTGAAGCGATAAGAAAAACATTGCCCCCCGGAATGAAAGCGTATGGTGGTTGCGGTTATGGCATATTTGAGGCAAGTCAGGACCTGGTGGGATATGAATATCTGTGCGTGATGCAGTGCATGGATCCAGATCTTTTTGGCGACATTTTTAAAAGAATAGGGGATCTTTGGGCGACATTGTGGAGTGGTGTAATTGAAAAATATTCAGATATCTTCGTTTTTTTCAGAATGGGTGATGACCTTGGGCATAAAACCTCGACGCTGCTTGAACCAGAAATTATACGACAACATATTTTCCCCCAATATAAAAAGGTGATAGATCTGGTTCATCACTCCGGGAAAAAGTTTCTGCTCCATTCCTGCGGCAATATTTTTCCGCTGATGGAAGATATCATTGAGTTGGGAATTGATGCCAAGCACTCCAACGAAGATCAGATTGCCCCTTTCCCTGTATGGATCGAAAAATACAGCGACAGGATTGGCCTGTTTGGCGGTTTTGACCTGAACCTGTTAGTGCTTGAAGAACCTGAGACTATTTATCAGACAATTTTAGAGCAAGGCTCCCGCTATCGTGCTACTGCCAATGGATATGGTCTGGGATCCGGCAACTCAATTCCCGGATATATTCCCGTTGATGGTTTTATGGCAATGATAGAGGCGGTGAAGGAAATCAGAAGGATAGAGTCCGGTAAATGAATTGATATCAGTAATGTATGTGCCATTCATAACTAATATCTTAACAAATAAATGAACAAAGTTCTCTTAAAATGTACAATTGCCTCAGCCCTGGGTGGCCTGTTATTTGGTTACGACACGGTAATTATCAACGGGGCGATGCTTGATCTTGTTAAGTATTTTCAATTGAGTCCGGCATTGCAGGGCTGGACAGTAAGTTCGGCGCTGATCGGGTGTATTTTGGGCACCATCCTGATCGGCAGGCCCGGTGACCTGTATGGTGCAAAACGACTGCTGCAACTCTTGGCCGTCATGTTTCTGGCTTCTTCAGCCGGGTGTGCAGTTGCCACTGATATCAGTATCTTCATTATTTTCCGGTTCATAGGCGGGTTGGCTATTGGCGTTGTATTTTACTATTCTGCACAGATCTTCAGCATTGCCGGCTTTTCAAACGGTTCTTCAATGGCTCAGAGTGTCATACTTGGGGTTACAAATCTGATATTTACCCTTATTGCGATGTCGATCATCGATAAAGCAGGAAGAAAATCATTGTTACTGTTCGGACAAATGGGAATGGTGGTTGTCCTTGGATTCTTCGGTACTACCCAGGTTGCACAACAAACAGGTATGAGTTATGCCTTTATCTTTTTTGCAGTTGTTACCTTCATCGGTTTTATTTATCTGAAAAAATATATCATTGAAACCAAGGGTAAAACACTCGAAAATATTGAAAAAGAGGTGCTTTGTGGATTAGCGGTTTTAAGAAATCTTGCCTGATGTTAGTTTATAGGGATAATAAAGTGTCTGAATTAGTTAAAATATGAATAGTAAAAAATCATTTAATCTCTTAATTTGCAGCTTTTAAGCCTTGATGGTTTGGCAGGAGCAAAAATAAAGACATTTGCTGGGAGAGAAATAAAATTATACGGTAAACGATTTGTAAGTGATTAAATATAAGTAAATTAAATAATTTATACCAATAGAATAACAACATTTAATTAATGAAAAAAAACAAACTGCCAATTGTATTTTTTATGTTGCTTTTGTGTTTTACTGGTACAGCCAAAACGAACGGCAAACAGAAAAATCATCCAAATGATACCCTTAAAATTGAGTCCGTTTTCCCTTTTCAGCAGCAACACTGTCACGGATCGACGCTGGTCGAATTGCCAAACAGGGACCTGTTAG
>JAHEYS010000224.1 GCA_023251475.1 Prolixibacteraceae bacterium | reverse complement strand
TGCGGCTCCCTTGGTGAGACATAAGGGGGCCGCGTATTTTGGGCGACCATCAATAACGGACAGAAGAAGGTTAGCAGAATCGCCCATGACCATTTCAAAATCAACTCTTTCATTTGTATATTATTTGTTTTTAATCGGCCACATTGCTTGCCCCGATCCATCGGAGGAACCCTCATAGATTTTCATCTTATTAGGTGAGCATTTGCTCATGAGGGTTTCATGGGCTATTTAGTTGATTTTATTTTTTCATAATTGCGTGATACACACAGACAGCCATCGCCTTATGCCCCTCTTCCGTCGGATGGATTCCATCGGGTTTATAAAGGGAATCCTTCGGTTTAATCGCTTTATATAAATCAATTACAGATATACCCTTCTCTTTTGCAACCCGTTTGATCACCGGACGGATAATTTTTCTCAACGTCCTGTTCCGCGCTGTCCATTTTTCCCCGTAGGGATAAATCGGCACACATACAAAAATAGTTGGAGTCAACGTTTTAAGTGAATCGATCAATTGGCAATAATCCCGATAAAATGCCACTTCCAGCTCTTTTTTAGTCCTTTTGGCATCGTTGCGGGAATCGTTCGTCCCCAACTTTACGATAATGACATCCGGATTCGAACCGACTAACCGATGATGTTCATCCGTATGCGGTTTGATATAGGGATTACCCATCAGTTGTGCACCCGGTTTGCCGATATTCACCACCTCATAGCCATCTCCCAAAAGCCGCTGGAGAACGAATGGATAGGCATCTTCTCTGTTTTTCAGCAAAACGCCGTAGGTAATGCTGTTTCCGATGCAGACGACACGTTTCTTCGGGTTAATTGCGGAAGTTGTTGTGCTGCCTGCAGACATACCGACCAACAACAATCCAATAAGTAGTATTCGTTTCATTTTCAATTAATTTACCATCATTTTTCAGAATTAATCATTTACATTCAGGGTGGTCAGTTGAGTGAAACTTCGGAGCATCTACTCACTCAATACCAGCTCCACCACCGTCATTCCCCAGGGGGCAAAATCAAAAGCCAGGGTATTTTGACTTTTATCTTCCTTTTTAATATTTCCCTGGATGGGTTTCACACTTTTAAAGCGTTGTGTTTTTCCGTCTAATTGTTTCAGATCCAGACTAACCGTACAGGACTGGGAAAAAGGTGATTGACTCAATAAAATCAAGTACAGCTTTTTTTTGTCAGAAGACAAGGCGGTAATATACTCCACATCCTGGTTATCGGTTTTCACCATATCGGGTCGTAACAATAAATCGGCCATCCGGTCGTAAATCTTTCCCGGAGCAAATCCATAGGTAACACTTGGTCCAACCTTGGGTGTCATAAAACCATACGGAAATTTGATATTTCCTTTAGAACGCACAGAAGCCTCACCCATCAGGTAATCGGTAATCCATCCGATTTGCCAATAGGCATGCCATGGAAAGACTGTCCGTTTCTTTTCGTCCATTAATCCGGGAAACCAATAATACATCGCGCATCCTGAGTCTTCAGCTACTACTAAATGTCGTCCGCGTGCCGCAACGCGTGCCATTGTCAGGAATAGTTCGTCACCTGTATATGAATAAATACGTGTAAACATACCGGCATAGGAAGTTAAACTGATCGGACCACCGGTACCGGTTCCACGGATATGCTCCACGCCTAACCCGGTTTGATTCACTTCCCAATCTTTATAAGGTGCGCCTCTGACATGTTTGATCTCCTCCGTTGCGATCGGATGGGTATAGATGGAGGTGGTATACACTTTCGCCGCATCAATGGCAGCTTTTTTGTATAATTCATTTTTAGTTATATCATACAGATCGATATAGGATTGGGCAGTTTGTGCAGTGCAAAAGTCCCAGATATTGCGTGCATCTCCGCAAACGCCTAAGTAATACCCCTTTTTTACACCGTTTTCGTATTGCCACATCGCTCCTTTTTCCGCTGCCCGCAAATATTTCTCATCACCCAGTATTCTGTGGGCGATTAAGAACCCATACCATGTAGGGCGATAATCTTCCAAATCAGGGAAAGCTTTTTTGTAGGAGAAGCGGTCGTAGGCCACATCGAACCCGCCATCCGGATGTTGCCAGGCCAAAAGTTTTTCGGCAGCAAGTCGCAGGCGGTCCCTCAATTCAGTATCATTTGGCTGAAAGAGTAAAATGTTACCCATATCCACCATTGTGTAATAAGTTGTTTGTAACGGCTCAATCCAGTTGCCCCGTTCCGATTCCACCCCATCTTCATCGGCATATTCACCTATGGCTGCCCCCTGAAAAAAGCCGGAGTCTGTTTGTTGTTGGCACATTTTATAGTTCCGGGCATAGGGCAACCGGTTTTTCATCGATTCGTCATTGCCATTGCGGGCAATCATATACATCACTCCGGCATCGGCAATCTTTGAACCATTGGCGCCAATGGTATATCCACGTGATTTCCATGTGCTCCAGGATGATCGCTTATCGTCACGCAGATATTTTTGCATCCGGCTGACACGTTCGGCCAGTGATATTTTATTATGTTGTATATTTAAAAGTCCGGGAAGCCTGTAAATATCCTCAACAGCATGTTTAAATACAGGAAACCAATCAGATGCACGAATTGTATAGCGAAAACTGAACGCAGCTGTTTCCCCTGGTTTCAATCTTGGACTTTCGCCCAATACCGGTGAGTATGCGCAGGGGGTCAATTCGTTGTGACGGTTCATTACTCCCATCGCTAAATTGGTTACGGATCGATCATGCGTATCTTTGGCATATGGATTGTGGGCCGTACCAGGTTCGGGAATAACAGCCATTGTTATATTATCTTTAGATGAAAGCAACGGGCATAACGATTCGGTACCTCTTTCCACTGCCAGTACCGGTACCGCCGGTATACCCATACTGTACCCTTTTGCCAGGTTTATATTTGATTGTAATTCTGTTCCGTAGTAGTTTCCGGGAACCATTCCCCAGGCGATCCGGTCTTCGTTGAATGTGGCGATGGTTGGAGTAGCTATCGAAACAAAGCCCTCCAGTTTGGCCTGCACTTTAATGGTTACTTTGATATCTTCGGGAAAATCAGGATCCAAACGCCAAACTGCCTCCAGGAGCCCAAACCTCAGGGAATGAGTGAATTTTATAGATCCGTCAGCCAATCGTACCGCTTCTTTTGGATAAAACGAAAAATCTTTTCCTTCCAAATCGGCATAAACCAATGAAGGAGCCGGTTTTCTGGATAGATATAACAGTGTATAATAACCTTTGGGATTCGGAAGCTCCTTTCCGCTTATCCTGATTTCCTTTACATGCCATCCATCCGGTTCCTGAATCCAGGTCAATGCCAGCCGATCAGATATCAATTTTATCTCCTTTTTACTTTCAGCCATGGTATTGAACATACAACAGCCCACCACAATCGCATATAAAAATAGCTTTCTCATCCTTTCAATTCTTCTGTTCAAATTTTATATTAGTGATAATCGCATTCTGCTTTATGTAAAAATTATTTGTCCAATTTAATCCACAAAGCCTTTAAAAAGGAAACCGACAATAAAAATCATCGACTTCCTTTTTAGTTAGTTGCAGGTTTTATCACTTATCAACAATGACGATTTTTAACTTCTGTACTACCTCATTTTTTCCGTAGATGGTTGAATTACTACTTACAAAGGTAGCTTCATATTCCCCGGGCACCCAATACTGATAAGAATAAAAACTGGGTACAACTTCGCCGAAAGTTTTGACCTTCATACTAATATCCGGTGTAATTTGTTTCAGTTTCACCCCGGTAATCAGCCAGGCATTAATAGCGGGAGATTTGGCAGGTAGCGTCTTTGCTGTCAGTGTTGTACCTGTTGTCCAGTATGCCAGGGAATCATTCTGTGTCACCTGACTATATGGCGCAAAACTGGCATTTGCCCAGATGGTATACAATTCCTCGACGCTTCCATTAGCCAGAGGCACATAGTTTTTCAAACTGAAAGAAGAAATAGCAAATCCAAAACGTGATGCAGCCTCTTCGCCAGTAAATTTAAACGCGAAATAAGTCATTCCATCTTTTTTGTAATTACTTAAATCAATCGTACTGGTTACATCGGTTGTAGTGGTTGCCCAGCTGACTTTATCGCTAAGATCAATCCACGTCGCACTATTCACATCAGCTATTTTTCCGCTTCCGTTGTAGTCACCAGAGCATAAAAATTTCATCGATCCTGCCTTTGTTGCAGCATTTGAAAATTTGTTGTTGAATGCCAATACAGGACGTCCGTTCTCTACCGAATTCCTGTCTTTATAAATGTACCGGTAGGCAAATGTTGTACTCGTTTGTGCATACAATGTATTGGTAAAAAAGCCCACTCCGGGATAAAACGAAACGAAATTGGCGTCTCCTTCGAAATTAAATTTCACCTCTTCCCCTACAAAATACGTTGTCTTATCTGTTGTGACTTTTATGTCAGGAACTACCAAATCCAACTTGGTACATCTGATAAATACAATTATTATCAGGGCACTTAAAATATATATGGTCTTCTTCATCGCTTTTGTTTTTTGCTATTAAATATATTTTTTACCAGCCTGTGTTTTGCACCAGTGCTTTATTTACTTGCATCTCCAATGCAGGAATCGGTAAGTAATTGTATGAACTGCTCATATTTTTACCTGCAAGCGTCACATAATCTATAGTTCCGGAAGTCAATGTTGAATTCAACCCTTCAGAATAGGTTTTACGCATTACTTCTTCATAGATTCCCCATCGTTTAAGGTCTAAGCGTCTCCAGCCTTCGAAACAAAGCTCACGTTGGCGTTCGTCCTGAATGGTCTTTCTAAACGTATCTTTCGTTGTGACCGCTTCAGCTGGTAAAGTATGATCAAACTTCTTTCCTATCACCGCAACAGCTGTTGCACCGGAACCTTTGCCGTCGAGCGAGCGGATGGTTACCAGTGGAACGGCGGTAAACATATCGCCTCTGTCCCAAAGTTGTATTGCACTGACAGAACCATTGGCGGCAACCGTGGCCGGAGCAACTACGGGTGCTCCTTTCACTTCCCCGGTATTATAGACAACCGCCTGCACAACTTCACTTGTTGTTGTAGTTGTCGATGAATTTACAGCATCGCCAACTGTGACATATACTTTTCCCGCTGCATAGCCTGTACCTCCATTGGTAACATTGAAATGATCTATATGACTCCCTCCACTCAGGTTACCATAGCCACGCTGACGGACATAATTAACCCAGCCGATATTCTCCGTTGTTGGCCCATTTACTTCATTGGAGGCTTCTGCGGCCATCAACAGGACATCAGAATAGCGAATCATGATGGTATTACCGCCTGAATTACTTTGGTAAATCTGAGCCGCCGCTGTTTTTTCATATTGCCGGTTAAACTTATTTGGATACCGTGAATAAATATCAATATCGGTTGTAGCAGTTGCAAAATATTTCATCGATAATGTTAGTGCTCCCAATAAACTATTTTGTGCAATTGTTGAATAAATATAAGGGCCTATCGACCAGTTTCTGCGGCAATCGGGAGAACTTAAATTTGCACCGACAGCATATGCCTCTGTTTCATACATGTCAAATAAGTGCCTCCGAACCTTGTATGTCGTGCTTGTTAGTGGAAATGAACTGTTGGCTTGGGACCCACCCATTGTAGTATACATCGAACTTATATATTCCGTCCATGGATCAGCTTTTGCTTTATGATAAGCCTCTATTTCCCAAATGCTCTCCTTGATATCATACAAATCCTGGATAGGATTAATAAAAACTTGTGCATAGTTTTTATTTAATTCATGCAAGCCGCTGTCGATCACTTTTTTAGCCCATGTATAAGCTTCGGCATATTTCGAAACATCGTGACAAGGGTATCCCGCTTTTGCTAAACAAGCCCTTGCCGCCAATGCACGAACAGCCGATTTGGAGATCCGCCCGGAATGTCCGTAAAAGGGAATATCTTTTACCATCGGTTCGGCCTGGGTCAATTCATTAATTATCCAGTCATAGATTTCCGCTTCCGTACTTTGCGGAAAAAACGATTTATTCACATCTTCAGTTGGGCTCGTGATCAATGGAACAGGACCCCAGTTCTGAACAAGTGTCAGGTACCAAAACGCGCGCAGGGTCATTGTCTCCCCACGAATAGCATCACGTGCCTCTTTAGAACAGTTAACTTTATCGATGTATTTCAACAACTGGCAGCACCGCTGAATGCCGTCGTAACAAGCTGTCCACATTGAATATACATATGTATAGCCCGATGTATAATTATAAACTTTCGGACCGGTACCCGCGGCGGCATTATAAAGACCGTCTACCATATTCCAATTCCCTAAAAATCCGTTCACACTGCCGGTATAGCATCCTCCTCCTGAAAGGGCATCATAGCAACCCACCAATGCGGTGGCTACCTGTGCACTGTCCTGATAATAATTTTCCGGATAGAAGGAGTCTTTTGGACTAAGATCGAGGTCACTAAAACATGAATTCAACAACAAACTCACTCCCAAAAGTACAATTATATTTTTAAAAATTCTTTTCATAGCTTTATCTCCTTATAAATTAAAATGTGACAGAGGCTCCCAAAGTGAAGGTCCTGGCGATAGGATACGCAGAATAATCCCACCCTCTGGTAAGAGAGGTATTTTGAGTAGAAACCGTCGGATCGGGGCCGGAGTAGTTGGTCAAAGTCCATAAATTCTGACCGGAAATATAAAAACGTATTTGACTTACAGAGATCATTTTTATCAGTTTTTCAGGTAAGCTGTACCCCAGGGTAACGTTGTTCAATCGCACATAGGAAGCATCTTCCACTATCCGATTTGATATCCAGGACATATTGTTAACCGATCCCGTCTTTGGAATATCAGTATCCTGGTTATTAATCGACCAACGGTTGGCATATGAAGCTAATTGATTGGTGTTTTCCTGTCCCCGTTGCAAATAAAATTTGTTGAAATTTATCATGTCGTTCCCATAGCTAAACGTAAAAAAAGCATTTAAATCAAATCCTTTGTATTTCAGGTTGTTTGTAAAACCACCCGTGAAATCAGGGTTCGGATTCCCAATAATTGTCAAATCATTGGAGGTTATCTGATAGTCTCCGTCCTGATCAACGAATTTCTCAATTCCAGGCGATACCCCCCCCCGGTTTGCAGTTGTGGATTGACTGGCAATTCCTTGTTTCAATACATATTTTCCAGATGCATCCATGTCAAAATCAGATAACTGATACAATCCATTGTTAACTGCACCATAGATCATACTGATCGGATACCCCACTTTGGCAATGTATTGAACCCCGTAAGTACTCGAAACGGAAGTGGTCATCGATTGTTGACGGTTACTCAGTTCCATCACCTTATTCCGGTTGAAGGAAATATTAAAATTGGTACTCCACAGGAAATCTTTCGAACTGATATTAACTGTATTTAATGTGATTTCCAGTCCTTTGTTTTGCACTTTCCCCACATTCCGATAAGCGGTAGTATATCCTGTGGATGTAGGAAGAGTAGCATTCAACAACAGATCATGGGTAATTTTGTTATACATATCAACGGTCAGTGCCCCCCTGCCTTTAAATAGGGTAAGATCCAGTCCCAGATTTAACTGATCCGTAGTTTCCCATTTCAACGCAGAATTCCCTACTGATGTAATTTTCAAACCTTGAGTTGGAACCTTATCACCGAAGGAATAACTATAACCTGTAAATGCCATCATCGGAAGATAAGAGTAGTTTCCAACGCCATTGTTCCCGGTTGTCCCATATCCGATTCTGACTTTTGCATCATCCAGCCAATGAAACTGTTTCATGAATTTTTCCTTGCTGAGACGGTAAGCAAATGCTCCTGAATAGAAATACCCCCAACGATTATCAACCGTAAACCGCGAAGAGCCATCAGCACGACCCGAAAGTGTCAAATCATATTTGGAATCATAACTATAAATGGCACGTAATAGAAAAGAATTTAGCGAATATTCAGTTGTAGAGCACGTGAGAATTTTAAATTGGTTCGCTTCTTCCAGTGCATTAATTCCCAATTTCTCATTTGCGATATCTGCACCCCGGAAGCTATATGCATTTTGACCGTAATGCTGTTGTGTAAAACCGGCCAGCGTTGTCAATGTCTGACGATTAAAATTCTTCTTGAAGCTAATCGTATTTTCATTGGTAAGGGTGGTTCCCTGAGAAAAGCCTTTGGTTCCATACACCCCCAATACATTCCCCGGGGCTACACGTCCGGCATCTGTCTTACTGCTGTAAAAGTCATCAGTTTGGGTCGTGAAATAAGTTACTCCAAAGGTAGATCTTAGGGTAAGGCCCTTAAGAATCTCCCACGACAGGTAGGTATTTCCGCTAAACTGATTGCCATAAATATGATGGTAGGTATTTTCAAGTTGGATATATGGATTCATACGCACCCGGCCTCCATCCGAAACCTCATCATCAAACTCCATATTTAAAATATCCAGGGTATCATCTGTATAAACCGGACGATACGCCCAAATGGTATACATAATTCCGCCATTTCCAACTTCATAACCTTGTTTGTGGGTTCTGGAGAAATTGCCGGTCAGTCCCACTTTGATTTTATTGCCCAAATTCTGATCCAATGAGAAACGTCCCTGATAACGGTCATACTGAGAATAATGAACGATCCCGTCCTGATTCATATAAGAGAGTGAAGCAGCATATTTCGTTTGCTTGGTTCCTCCGGTCAGGCTAATACTATGATTCTGAGTCAACGCATTTCTCAATATGATGTCCTGCCAGTCGTAGCCTTTCACACTCTTATAATAATCGGTTGTACGACCCAGTTCTGTCGTATAGGCCGCTCCTGAAGTAGTCGGAAAATACTCCGTTTGCATTTTTACAAAATCATAGGACGAGAGCAACTTCATTTTATTGGCATCAGTTGCCGAAGAGACATAACCATCATACTGCACTTTTGCCTTGCCTTCCGTACCTCGCTTCATCGACACGAGAATAACCCCGTTTGCCCCGCGTGCACCGTAAATTGCCGTAGCCGAAGCATCCTTCAAAATTTCGATGGAGGCAATATCTGCCGGATTGAGTGAATTATAGGTCACATCCTCCATTGGAAAACCGTCGACTACAAACAACGGCTTGTTACTTCCTGTTATAGAGTTCGTTCCACGGATTATGATTTCTGTTTCGACACCTGGCTGACCATCTGCAGTGGTGGTAGTCACACCGGCTACTTTACCACCAATGGCTGCACTGAAGGAGATCATTGGCGCTTTGTTTAAGTCGGTCATGTTCACAGAAGCCACGGATCCGGTAAGGTCACGTTTTTTCATGGTGCCATATCCAATGGCTACAACTTCATCTAATCCGATGGAAGCCTGAACAAGCTTAACATTAACGGTACTCTTGCCGGCAATATCTACCTCTTGTTGTTCATAACCGAGAAACGAAATGGTGAGGATTTTCCCGACTTCGGGAACTTGTATCTTGAAATCCCCTTTATCATCAGATGTACTACCAATAAAAGTACCTTTCACAACTACACTTGCACCAGGAACCGGAGAATTGTTCTCGTCAGTTACTTTGCCGCTCACGCTCCTTAACTGCGCATAAAGCACAGAAAAGGAGAAGATAAGAGAAATAAACAGAATGATTTTTTTCATGATTAAAAATTTAAATTGCAAACCTGATTAGTTTATAATAATTTCAAAGAGAGCAGATGAAACCTGCTTTGATGGATGTTCCATCTCAATGCGCAGTGCCGAAGTTTCAACAGGATTCGGGAACTGTATATTGTTAATTGTCTGATGATTGGACTTTGCTGCGTAGATCAGCTCCGAATTGTTGAAAATCTGGTAGTTCTGAATGCAGAAAGGGATGATATCCTCGGGATGTCCCATTTGAGAAGACTCCATTGGATGATCAAAATCGGTATCAAAATAAAGTGTAATGGATCTGATGGTTTGGGGTTGATCCCAGTTTAAGGTGATTGCCGGGTTTACATCTGCCCGGTCTGCCACCCATGCGTTTGGACCAAGATAGGGGCGGGTATAACCGTTGATGATATTTATCCCCGAAAAGCAATTCAGGGCAGGTGAAATTTTCATGGCAATATTCTGACCTTTGGGCCTCCGTTCAGGGCACCAGAATTCAAATGAATCGAATCCGGACCCTTCAGGTGGCAACTGTTTGCCAAAGTTGTTGACTGCCGGGTTGGTTTTATTGAAAACTGAAACGATTCCGGTGATCCGCTTTTCGCTGCAGCGAATTTTCACCTCCGGATTACTGCGAAAGATTAAAAATCCATACTGATCATTACCAAGGGTATTTTTAAAACAGATGGAAACATCCTGAACACCTTTAGTGAGTTGAATATTTTGCTTTTCGATCAGAACATCAGGGGTGTAATTGTATATTTTGGAACTGCATTGCAGTTCAACTTCAAGCGTCGTGGCAACCTGGGCATCGACTGAAACCTCAAAGCAGTAGGGTGTATTTTTATCGAGCGGCAACAGTTGACCTGCAGCAAATCCCAGGTCGAACCAGATGCCATCAAAAGGAATCTGGTCGATTACCAGTTCACTTGAAGTTGTAAGATTTGCCCCGGCTGCCAAATTCCCTTTCGGGTCAATCGGAACCAAGGGGACACTCTGACCACTTATATTCAGCTTCTGTTGGAGTAATTTAATTTTTTCGGGATTTGTGAAGCCCGATGGCTCCATATTTAACTGAGTACACAACGCCGCAGCCATTCCAACAGCTTGTCCACCATGAGCCGAGGTCGCCATCACCCTGGACGAACCAAAAGCCACATGAGAGGCACTGATCAGGCGACCGGCAATAAAGAGATTTTTGATATCCTTACTGATGAAACAACGATAAGGGATTTCGTAAATTCCTTTGGCATGATACTGGTTACATCCGGGTAACTCTGAAAAAACACCATCAGCAGGATGT
>JAHEYS010000223.1 GCA_023251475.1 Prolixibacteraceae bacterium | reverse complement strand
AGAAGTTTACCAGGGAATTAAGATGAATGTTTTCATGAGCCGTTACTGGTACAAGAAATACATGCAGGACAAACGTGCCCAGGGATTTTATCAGCGGACGTCTGACAAGGACATCGATGGCAAAATCGATTTCACACCGTTGGATGTGAAGCCACTTGCCTGCATGGTTGGGACCAGCGACATTTTCTGTACACCGGCAGAAAACTTTATTCATATCTCTCCGGCTACGCTGACCAAAAACCAGTTTAAGCTTGAGGAGGCTAAACGTGCTGTCGCCGTGATGGCAGACTGGAGTGAGGGTTTGGGCTTTGGAATCAACGAAGCGGTGTGGACCAATATCCGTCCGACAGTTTAATATTTGAATACAATCCCCGGCTGCTGATCAGTATCGAAAGCAGCAGGGGGATATATTGAATAATTTTTAATACAACGACCTGTCATGATAGACTTTACAGATATTGACAAGAATCTCCCCAATGGAGAGAATATGGGCGGGATTGCCCAAAAGGTTTATTTCGGGTACCACGCCGATGTGGCGACCTTCCCGACAAAACCGGCAACACCCCTGACACTGGAAACGGCGTCAACATTAACGGGTGAGCTGATCATGAAATCAGGGAAGCGGATGTTTGAGATGTATTTAACCGATGATACCGGTGAATTCAAGATTGAGCCCGTTGGTGAGGTTGACGGAAAATCGTTCGTCGAGCACCTCACCCTTTTCCACCCTGGACTGCAAAGTAAAATCCGCGGATTTATCAATGCAGCCAAAAATCAGAACCTGGTATTTGTCGTAGTCGATAACGACGGGCAGAAATATGTGATGGGCGATGCGCTTCACCCAGCCATCTACACCGGATCACCCGATGGTTTGGGAACCGGCAAGGATGCTGCAGCCCGCAAAGGGATGTCATTTGAGTTCACTTACAAGACTTCCAATATTTACGCCTACACGGGGAATATCCCCCTGACGGCGGCAGTCTAAAATAAGGAGTTATGTGGAAGACCTATTTTAACTTCGTAAAACTTGAACCAGGCAGGGTGGTAACAGCTCTGTTTGGTGAACTGGATTTCAGTGCCGATGATATCGGCATTGAAATCATTAAGGCACTTTATGAAAATGGATTTCCTTATCTGGAAATTACTGCAGAGGGCAGAACAGAGCTTTATCCAGTTATTTCCGAAATGGAAAATACTGAAATAGTCAAACCTCGACGAGTAAAGAATCAACACTAAATTTATGTGATGCTTAATTGTGACTTTAGACTCTTTCACAGGAAGCAATTTTGACAAATGATCCCCTGCCTAAACTAAGTGTGTTTATTTCCCAGTTATTCTAAGATTACTTTATTTTCAACTTGTGCACAAATTACACAAGTTGAAACTTTTATCCCTTTTAAATAATTTAGTTTAGTGATACGATATGATTCGTTTTTATTCGATAGAAATACGATAAATATGATATAAGACGATTAAATTCGATAATAAGACTTTCATCCCTTTTTATCCGTCAATTTAAGTTGTTCGTATCTCTTCTCAAGAACATTTTTATAAGCTACTTTCATATCGTCTGATAAAAAGGACTTGTCAATCCATCCAATGGCCAAGGGCTTGTATTTTGTCATTCGCTTAAAAACACCCTGGATTTGTTTTTCGTTCAAATCCAATCTTTTCCCCAATCGCTCAAAATACTCCTTTTTGAGTCTTTTCTTCTTTCCTTCAAGCGCGAGAGCAAGTTCCTCTGTATCTTCAGGAAGTACAATTGCCACATTCAACAGATCATAAGCAGGAGCCAATACCCAACCCGAAGAACTTTTGACCATGGAAAAATTCTTAAGATGCATATCATTGTTCCCTGTCAAAAAACTAAACACAGATAACTCAAAAAAGAGGACTTTGTCCAGCATCGTGTTATCCGAATAGTCGTGAAGTGCTTTGCCAACTTTCTCCATGGAACTTTTGTATTTATCAAAAGCTTCCGTGATCTGGAACATATCCAGCATATGGATTTTCTCGCCCTTATCTGTCCGGTCAATCCGTCTGGTGATATAGGATAATTCTCCGGATGCCAGCCGGATCAAACTTGACGGAACAACACGTATCCCATATGCTTCAGCTATTCTCATGGTTAGATGTTCATTTTCAGGCATCTCAGGAAATTTATCAGAAGGTGGTTTAAATATGTACTGACCCCCTAACGCTCCGACAACAGTTAATCGTGAATCCCCTTTGTCCTGGGTTTCTTTCACCACTGATATGGATAATTTGGCCTGCACACCTGGTACCGAAACACTTCGTTCGACAACATTCTTAGCCAATTCAGCCATTTGATCGATCGAGTATGGAACCTGTGGCGGTTTCGTAGCCCCAAAGAACTTCAGACAGCATTTTTCATGAAAATCTGCCTCACCTTCTACAGGTTCATAACAGTACAAACACTTATTCTCCATCTTCTTCGGGTATTGGGACTACACTAACTGCGCCAATGCAGTTTTGACAACATGCTAGCAATAAGCCAATGCGGTCATTTTTATTTATTTTCCAGTTTTTTGAAGCTATATCCAACAGCCATCCTTCCGGAATCAACCCCTCAAAAAATGGGAATAGTCGTTTTTCAATGTACGGTTTGTCTGTAACTGGCATTGTAAACGTGATAAACTCAGACGGATGTTCTTTCACATAGTGCGGATCATATTGAAAGACAAAATCGCCTTCATCCGTTTCCGTAATAGTTCCTGCCAAACTATCTTTATAATATACTTTACCTCTTCTCATTGAGCTAGTTCTTTACTATTTACCGGAGCTAATTCATGACCAAACATGTTCAAAACAAGATTTACTTTATCCATGTTCAGATTTGTCTTACCCTGCTCGATTTTGCGAATTACGGTTAATGCAACGCCCGTACGTTCTGCAAATTCTTCCTGAGTAAGATTAACTTCCTTTCTACGTTCTTTTACAAATTCTGCCAAAGGTTTCATTATATGTTATTAGATATACATTGATACAAATATAGTATATTATATGCCCTTAAATATAAAATGACTGAAATAAATATTTTTATATGCTTAAGAATATAAATAATGAAGTTTTTATGAACCTCATTGAGTTAATTTAATAATTCCTTAATTCTTTCATTACCCTACTTCTGTCCTTTCTGCCCGTTTTTCCGCCCGTTACCTTCGCTTCCGAATAAATCAGTATCCCTTTTGTATGAACGACAATCAACTCAAAGTGATCGGGTGGATCAGATCCGGAATGGATTTCAACAGTGGTCTTAGCCTGTTGGTCGAGATGACCAACAAGCAGATGTATTACAACCTGTTTTCCGGTAAGGATAAAGCATTGACAGATAAGCTGGCCTATGAAATCTGCAAAGCGGCCTTGCTGGCAAATCACATCACTTGGAAGGACTTCATTTGTGAAGTACAGAATGAATCAGGTAGAGACGCACGGCGTGCATCTGACTTCGATTCTGAAAACGAAAAAATTACAACCGAATTTCCGGATGTTAAACTTCCACAAATGCTCCCCGGAGAGGAAAATAAACCAAAAATCGGCGAACCGGATTCTGCAACATTGACTGAAACAACAGAAACTGCAGAAACAATAGAAACTCCAGCAAGCAAATCCCTTGCCGAATATCCGCCAATTATCCGCAGAATCATTCACGAATATGCAGCACTCTTCCAGGAGCGCAGCAAACTGCATTCCGTTATGACCGGTATGCCCGAGTCAAATGCAGAATCGGTTTGTGCCAAACGGAAAGAACTTTTTGACCTGATCAAATCGATCTCTGCCAGACTCGAAATACTCCATTGCACTAAAAAGGAATTTGATGAAAAGGGGGTGATCCCTGAGGTGGAGGCTGTATTTCCTCAGAAAGGAAATGAGCAGGCAGAACCAGACCTTGCTTCACTGGACGAAGCTGCCCTCAAAAAGCAGAAAAAAAACCTGCAAAGCAGCAACTCCAAAGACCAGACTATTCTGGATTACCAGTCTAAAGAACGCACAGAGGTGAAAACCCCAATGCCAAACGGACCCAAAAGATCCCGTATTGAAATGCGGATCAGTGACCGGAATAAGAAAATTGTTGAGATCGACACTTTACTTCTGAAATATGCTGGTAAAGAGTAAAGAGATCACCCTGGTGGAGCCACCCGAACGGGAGGTGGCGGATATCGGCCTGCCCAAAGGAAAGTCACTTCCAAGGTTTATCGCCGATGCAGAAAAAGCGCTCACACGGTCAATCGGACAGCTTGAAAACGGAAGGGAACACCACTTTTACAGCTGGGGAAATTTCAACCTGGTCCGTCTGATCAGTTACCTGATCAAACAAACGGGCCCGGCACATGTCTTTATGACTTCCTACTCTTTCAGCCAGAAAAGTATCGAGCAGCTGCAGCACAAGATCAGCAAAGGGGAAATCCTTTCTTTCAGGATAATTCTCGATAACCGCGTCAGGGTGATGAGTCCGAAGCCGTTTCAGATGATTGCCACAAGCTTCAATTACCGGTGTATTTCTGTTCACGCCAAGGTTGCCCTTATCTGGAATGACGAGTGGAAAATCACGATCGTAACCAGTCAGAATGCAACGGACAACCCAAAACTGGAACGGGGAACCATTTTTACCGATCCGGAGATTTTTAGTTTTGATTTAAAAGTACTGGAAAATGAATTTGAACGAGGATCAGCTTAATGAAATCCAGCAAATGGCAGGACTGTTTTTCTCCCCCGAAGATGTGGCAGTCAACCTGGAGATGGATGAGGATGATACAGAACTGTTCATCGCTGCCATAGCCAGCCGCAATACCCGAAATGATCAGGCGGGAGCCTACCTCAGGGGTTGGCTTTTGGCTGAAATCACCCTTCGAAAGGCAATTCAGCAGTCTGCCCTGAACGGAAGCAGCCCCTCCCAGCAGATGATGCTTAACTATCAACGCGAATCAAGAATATGAGCCGCCCAGCCCTGGAGGAGACCAAATTTGAACTCATCAAAGCACATGTGCTTGATCCGGACAATTCACCCCTTTCCGCTGAAAAGTACGAACTGCTTGAACGGGTGATCTCGGCATCCAAAGTGCTCGACAAAAATCCCATTCAAAAACAGGCTGTCGCCATCCATCAGCAAAAATATCCCAATATCAGCCGGTCGCAGGCTTATGAAGATCTGCGGCTTGCAGTCCGGCTGTTTAATACGCTCCATACCTTTGATTACGACATGTGGCGTACCTGGCTGATCAATGATATCGTTCAGAATATCCTCACCTGCCGCAATACCAAATCGGAAAAAGACCGCCGGATCATTGCCATGGAACATGCCAACCTGATTAAGGTGATCGGCGAAAAGCCCGAGGAACTGCCGGACCCGAAACGAACCGAAAAACATCAGTTTTATATCCTGATCCAGAACAATAACCAACAGCTTAAAGTCGATCTCAACAACCTCAAGGACTTACCCATTTCAGCGCTGCAGGAGCTCAGTCGGGCCATCTACGGGGGAACAGAAATCACAGAGGCCGATGCTGAAGTAATCATGAAATCCTGAAATCCAACATCATGATTACGGAACTGATTGATCTGAACGCTCCGCAACAGCTCTCTGTCATTAACGATGCAGAGAGCGAAGTTGATATTCATGGACGTGGTACGGGAAAATCCTATGTGATCGGTTGGGAGATGAACCAGATTGTGCGTAACATGCCCCGGTCCATCACTTCGATCACGGGCCGGACTTTTGGTCAGATTTATACCAGAACCCTCCCCTCGACCCTGAAATTTCTTGAAAAGCTGGGAAGCGAGAAAGACAAGGATTTTGTGATTGGTCATAAGCCCAACAGAAAACTGGGATTTAAAGAGCCCTATGAGAAGGTGACCAAATACGATAACTTCATCTCCTTCTCCAACGGAACCGGTTTTCTGATGCTGTCGCAGGAAAGGCAGGGTTCAGCACGCGGGCCCAACCTGGACCGTGAAATCGTTGATGAAGCGCTAACGCTGAATAAGCAGCGGTACGACGAAGAGGTCTCCCCTGCCAACCGGGGCAATGAAGAATATTTTGGATTCAAATCTCCCAAAGTGATCAAACAGCATCACGGATTCCGCTATGTTTCTTCCATGCCCTACACCAGGGAGCAGTCCTGGCTGCTGAAGTACGGCGATTACTACATGGAAGAAGCTGGTATCCCAATTTTTGATACCTGGAACCGGATTGTTAAACTTCATCTGCAACTGATCGAGGCGCACAAAGCCGGAGATAAACGGCTGTTCAAAGATATCTGGAATGAAACGGTCCGGCTGAAAAAGAAAATCGCCCCGTTTGTCTCCAAAGATGGAATTCTCTTTACCCTTGCCAATGCTTTTGATAATATCCAGAACCTGGGGATGTCGTACATCACCCGGGAATACGACAAGCAAAACCTGTTGACCTTTATGGTTGAAATCCTGAACTGGATCATTGACCAGATTGAGGACTGCTATTACCATCTCGACAGTCAGCAACACATCTATTACGATGCCTACAATGATGATTATATCAGGGGTGTGGCGGAGAACAGCAACTGGGATATCGCACAGCTGGAAAATGAAAACTGTCTGTTTGACCTGGATTGTGACCCAAACAGACCATTGGAGATCGTTCCGGATTGGGGTTCCAAGATTGCGCTCTTCTCCGTTGCCCAGGAACGGAACTATAATTTTGTGACAAAGATCGTGGAGCCTGCCGATTGTACCATCAATGAAGTATTTGTAAAAGCCAATACACCAGGAGTGATGATCGATGATCTGGTCGATAAAACCTGCAACTATTACGGGCCTCACCCGACACGACGGATCATTTACTTCCGTGACCGTTATGGCGATTCAAGACAGCCCAATGCCAAAAACTCCAAAACCTACAATGAACAGGCCATTGACCGGTTTACCCGTAATGGCTGGACGGTTGAAAGCAGGGTTCACAAAGGTCAGGAACCACCCCAGCATGACAAGTACCTGTTATGGATGAACATCCTCAAAGGGAAAGATCCGCGTTATCCGAAGTTTATTATCAACGGAAGAAAATGTAAGTTCACGCTGATCTCCATGAACAACACCAAGGTCATTGACAAGGACGGGAAGTTTGAGAAAGACAAAAGTTCGGAACGCAAGAACTCCATTCTACCCGAAGAGGCGACTCACTTCGGGGATGCGGTTGATAAAAGAATGTGGACCAAATACGGCCACCTGATCAACCTTGGTCTGAGTACATTCGTATCACCACGCTGGTAGATTCCCATCTGTGTTTGATTCACCATGTTTAAAATACCACACCTTATATTTTATGGTATACTATAATAATGGTATACTTTTCGATTGAAATAACCCATTTCTCAAATTCGTATTTGTCAATTCTGCCCACCGCTGGGTTTAAGCAGAATTGATTGAATCGGTATCAACACATTCCGCCCGAAAGCGGAAAGCGTTGATGAGTAGGACTGATCCGAACAGCCTTACAGGTCTGCTCTCAAATAAGCGGAATCACTGATCACACTTATTTCTGCCTGTATTCTGCTCTTCTCTGATATTTCTGCTCCTATTCTGCCTTAATTTCTGCTCGCGCTTTGTGTGGTCCGTGAGGTTGTCAGGACTGACTTCAAAGGGTAAATCCCGACATTGCAATTTGAAATAATATGTTAAATACGACATATTTCCTGTGAAAATCTGCCCTTTTTTCTGTTTTTCCGATAGGGCGAGTTCGGCATCAACCACACAAACAATGAAAATAAATGTATTTTCATTGTTTAGTGTGTTGGTGTTTAAAGGTTTGCGTTAAAATAAACCGGATAAGCTTTTTTAAAGACCCCTCAGCTTTTTCTTTGGAAGAAAAAGCTGGCAAAAAGTAGGGCACGTCAGCTCCTGCTGCTGTTTTTCAGGTACCCTTTCAGCCTAAAAAACAGACGTGGTTCTTTTTTCTTGAAAGAAGGCGGGCCAGGAAAAAAGAACCAAAAAATAAACCCTTAGAAAATTTTCAAACACAGAAACTGGCAGAGAAAAATTACGCTGGTTACTCATTTATTGTGCAAAGGTATTGATCGCCAGAGCGGAAACGTCAAGGGACTTTGGTTGCTGCCAGAATTTATTTCGTTTTCGGAGCAGCACCCGCCGTCACTTCGTGTTCGGTCACTTTTGCTTAGAAAATTTTCTAATCGGGTTAAAACTGACATTCACCCATTGACAAGAATCCGTCTGGCTCAATCGGATACGCCCAATAAATTTTAACCGGCGTGCCAGAGAAAGTCCAGTCCGCCAACTGGCGGACGGAAGCCAAAAAAAGCCTGCAGGGCAGCAGCAAACACACATGAATAAATTTGATCTGTATGAAGTGGTTACTCAAAAAATCATTGACCGTCTGGAAGCAGGGGTCATCCCATGGCAGAAGCCATGGCGTAACTCAGGGGGTATGCCCAGAAACCTGGTCACCAATCGTCCCTACAACGGGATTAACTTCTGGCTCCTGCTCTCGCTAAGTTACACCTCTCCCTTTTACCTCACCTTTGATCAGGTAAAAACACTGGGTGGAAATGTCCTGAAGGGAGAGAAATCGACAATAGTGGTTTTCTGGAAGATCCTTGAATCGGAAGAGAAGTCCGGAGAAATAAAGAAAACACCCTTTCTTAGGTACTACAATGTTTTCAACCTGAAACAAACTGAAGGGATCGACCCGGCAATGATACCGGCAAGTGATGCCTATGACCATGACTTTAATCCGGTAGAGGCGGCAGATAATTTGATCAATAACTGGACGGATAAACCCAAGATTGAATTGGAAGCAGATGCTGCCTACTACTGGCCTGCAGTAGATACAGTTTGCATTCCGGATCAGCGGACATTTTTTAAGGATGAACAGTTTTACTCCACACTGTTTCATGAGCTCATCCATAGCGTAGGTCACAGTAGCCGACTGGCACGTCATGAGAAGATCAGGAATCACAATTTCGGATCTCAGGATTATAGTCAGGAAGAGCTTGTGGCCGAGATGGGAGCTGCCTACCTGTGCGGACTCACCGATATGGAGCAGGAGACCATTGAAAACAATGCAGCCTACATTAAAAGCTGGATCAGAACCTTCAAGGATGATCCGAAGGTGCTGGTTCTGGCAGCTGCCCAGGCTCAGAAGTCTGTTGATTATATCCTGGCACATCAGTCAGACGGGCAACCCTGACAAACTGAAATATTCGTTCAGAGAGGTCCGAATGGACTTCTTTGAACGAATACAAGAATTTTAAAAAGATATTCAGTTGGCTACAAATTGTAGTCAACTGAAGGTTCGTTTCTCCCACATGAATTGGCTGATATAAAACCGAATTACAAAATAAAAACAACAAAAAAATAGAAATACTTTCTGGTGATGTAAGCCCCTTAGCTGCTTTTCCCGGGGGGCAGAGATCCTGCACATTGATATCTGGTGGCAAAGTATTCGCTTCCTCCCATAACCTGCAATCCAAAACGGTTGATTTGATTGATTATTTGTGCAATGGCAGCTGATTGCAGGGGAAGTTAAGCCGTTGTCCTGATAAATCACGTTAAAATTATCTGCTAAGTTAGCTCTGATCCCCGCGCGGACACGTTGTTCACGAAAGGATTTTCCCGGCATATCCTCAGTCTCTGTCCGCCAACTGGCGGATCCGGTATTCCAGTTCCTCCTTGCCTGCCTCTAATTCTCAAGCTGGTCACCTGCATATAATTTTTAAACTTAAATTTTTATATCATGAAAACAGCTTCCACAACTTCCGAAAACTACACTGCAGCGCCAAGATTCAAATTCAATCAGAAAATCAGATCAACCGAGGATTCAGCCAGTCTCAAAGCATGGGAGGAAGAAAACGCCGAATACGCCACCTGGAACCTTATTGAAGATGAGCAGGAAACCACCAACTGCTGATCAGGAAAAGCCTCGGTAGGGGCTTTCTTTGTGATCGTTATTTTCTTTTACATAAACAACATATTTAATGATTATGCTTACATTTAGCGGATAAATTATTGACTTCGCCTAAATGACTACTGTAAATCAACTAAAGCCGCGTAAAGCCCTTAATAAAGCTTTCCTAAAGGTAAAAGCCAACCGGAAGGAAATCGAATTATTCAAAAGCAATCTTATCGTTCTACTTGACCGGATTAATGAATCCGAATCAGAGGAGTTCCATAAAAACCTAGTTTCAGATTTCCTGAAGAATACTTATTATGGAGCTAACCATTTTATCAATACCAAGGGGCGTAATGACCTTGTAATCCATAATGGAAACAATGCTTCGGTGACGGTGGGTGTTATTGTTGAAGCTAAAAAACCAACCAATAAGGCAGAGATGATCCGAACGGATAGTATTAACTCTAAAGCCTTCCAGGAGCTTGTTTTATACTATTTGCGAGAGCGGATTACAGCTAAGAATTTAGAAATCAAACACCTTGTTGCAACCAACATCTATGAATGGTTTATTTTCGATGCCAATCTTTTTGAGAAAGAGTTCGCCCAAAACAAGCAACTCGTTAAGCAATTCATCGATTTTGAGGAGGGACGTTTATCCGGTAAAACTACCGACTTCTTCTATAAACAGATTGCAGAACCTGCAATAGAGGCAATTTCTCATGAAATCAACTTTACATGGTTCGATATCCGCGACTATGAAAAGCCTTTGCGTAACAACGATAAAAAGGATGATAACATCCTGATTGCCCTTTATAAACTCTTATCGCCCGAACATCTGTTAAAGCTTCCGTTTGCCAATGACAGTAATAGCCTGGATAAATCATTCTACACTGAGCTACTTCATATAATTGGATTAACCGAAACAAAGGAGGGTGGTAAAAAACTTATTCAACGGAAGAAGGAAAGTGAGCGGAATAAAGGATCACTAATTGAGAGCGCTATATTTCAACTCGACAACCTTGATAAAATTTCACTATTATCCAAACCTTCACAATTTGGAGAA
>JAHEYS010000508.1 GCA_023251475.1 Prolixibacteraceae bacterium | reverse complement strand
CATCTTGTAAATCTTATCGTAAAGATCCTGTACCACAGTGATTACCGGACCGTTAAATGCCCAGAAACAAAATTTCGGCACTTTATTGCCTTCTGCCTTCATTTTCTGCATCGTCTTAAAAAGGACCTCCCATTCGTCCCAATACCTGACAGCATTGGTAACGTCCATAATCAGTACATCTATCCCTGCATCGGCCAGCATCGACATATCCTTGCGGATCACATACTCATCCTGGCTCAGGAAATACCCCATCTCAGGTTTACCCCAATGGTAAGAACCTTCGGTCCAAAACGGATGTTTTGCGTCAAGTCTGGCAGAAGGATCTGCTTTATATACCTTGGATACATCAGCAGAATAGGGAGCTTTGAAATTTTTATAATGATTTTGGGTATGCCAGGTAATATAAAAAATACTCACGACACGCCGTTTACCTGTTTTGACAGGACCTACCTCTTCAATGGTTGGCATTTTCCGCCCGAGTGCGTCAGTCGCGACCCAGGTATCGGAATAGAGGTCCCTGAAATAATTTTCAGTGGCAGATTGATCCACTAATTGGTTAACTGTAATTTTCGAATTTACCGGATTTCTCCCGGGACCCTTTTCTACTCCAAATACCGTCTGAGAAACAAGGAACTGCGCGAATGCAAGAAGCAGCAAAGGTATATTCTGACTATATAAATTACACTTATTCATTGCGTAAAAACTTAGTAATTAACACTTAATATCTTAACCGGCCCTATCAATCCGGAAGATTGCAACGTATTAGCAGGTGTATATTTATTAACCGGACACCAGGTCAGACGTTGATCAACAGGTAATTTACTGTCTCCGATCAACCTGTTCACCCAGGTATTTACAACTTCTATCTTCAATTCATTGTCACCCGGTTTAACCAGTTTTGTGATATCCAGACTGTAAGGAGCAGTCCATAATCCACCGGCATATTCACCGTTCACAGTGACTTTTGCCATCGCAGTTACATCGCCCAGATTGATAATGATCTTTTCACCTGCCGGCAATTTTTCAAGACTGAATTTACTGTTATAGAAAGCGGTACCAGAATAGTACCTGATCCGGTCATCCTGTGAGGCGGTCCAATCCTGAAGCGTTTCAAATATCACAGGTTCTTTGGGACCTCTCTGGGCGGGATTAAAATTGACGATCCAAGGACCTTTAATATCAGCAAGAAGTAATGAAACAGGATAATTATCCGCCAGTTCACTTGTCGAAGCCTTGCCGGCAGAATTGCGGAAGACGACAAAAACGCTCTCATAAGGTTCTAATTTCAAAGGCACTGCGGTAGTGTTCTCTTGCTGATTGTATGCCCGGAGAGGACGGATATTTCCGGTTGTTCCCTCCCAAAGCTCAGGCTGCAAACCTACGACCCTGAATTCCGGAGTAACTATCTGTTTTACAGCTGTTTGATTCGTAATAAAATAAATTTCCCCATTTCCGAGTGTCCGGTGTCCATAATGAATCGTAAGATCAGCAGGTAATTTGCAATCAGGAATGCATTTTATCACCGAAAAAGCCTCAACCATATTTAATCCGTTGATGACCAGCCCTTTTCCGCATTTGCGTGATTTTACTTTTACGCCATCCACTTCACCCCATATTTCAGAAGCAATTAACTGCACCTGCTTATCAGCTGCCGGCTGGTTTTGCAAACTTGGTGAACGTTTTGGCGCGGGCCCCAGGATCACGGCGCCGTCGTTTACCAGCTGTTTTATTTTGGCCAATAGTTCTGGCCGCATTGTTTCAAGCTTTGGCAGGACGAGCATTCTGTATTGCGTTCCGTGGGGCAAAGTGATCAGTCCGTCTTTCACCGTCATATATTTTTCAATAACCTCAGCGTTCATATAGTCAAACTGATAACCTACGGGTAGAGAAGGATCAACAACACCTGTCATTTTTGGGGTGTCTTCACCGATAAAGTAGGCTATATCGGCCACATTGAGTCCCTGCTGAAGCATGAAATTGGTCCTTTTCAGGTACTGTGTATAAACATCCATCTGAGAAAACCAGGTATTTTTTCGGTTAAATTCATTACCAAACCAGGCATTCATGCCAGGATTTTTATCGTCATAAGGCTGAGTGATATAGACGTGAAGCAGTGTATTGTTGATCCCTTCAGCAAAAAAACGGTCACCACGTTGTTTGATCGTTGCAGGATAACGGCTGAATGGAGATCCTGCACAGGTATTTGATTCAGCCGAAATCTTGTTTTTCCCGTAGATATGGCCACAGGAGGTTGCGGCCCGGTTTTCGATGTTTCCCAGTTCCCCTTCACTCCAGAACTCTCCACCGATTTCGTCCGACTGACCGCCGTACATCAAAAATTCACTGGGAAAACCCCAATGGCCATAACACTCCAACCAGGTCCTCAGTCCATGTTTATGACTGATATCTCTCAGTCCACCAACATAATCATAAGCAACCTTATCAGCAACCATACGGCGCATGTCCCACAGAAAACGGTCAGATGCCAACTCTGAGCCCACAACCAGTCCCTGGTAAACCGGAAGATATGGGGTGGGATCATATCCATACTTATTTTTGAATTCATCAATAAAACCGTCTGAAAAATTCTGACCGCCGGTTTCGTAGCTATCCTGAACAACCACCTTAAAACACTTTCTGTCGGCTTCAGGAATCCGCTTCAAAATTTCGCCCATATGACCATAAAAGTGCTTTTCCACATGTTTTTTAGACATTTTGTCAACTTCGTACCCTGTTGCCTCAGGTGATGCGGGACTGTTAACCGTCCCGGTAGGAGTCATTCCACTCCGGAGGATCACCCAATCTCCATTCGGCACATCCCATGTCAGGGTACCATCTGCAGAAAGGAATTTAGTGATATCAATCACCTTTGACGGATCAATCACTGTGCCAATATCATCAACTTCCGGCTGAACCGGCCATTGATAGTCGTGCCAGTATGGCAATGGCGTCGGGTGCATTCTGGCCAGTGTTTTTTCGCTGTAGCGCTCTACACGTGGTGAACCGGCAAGGACAACTTCAGCCAGTCCGCCAGTAGATTTTATATTCTTGAAGACCAGCCGGAAAATAGTAGCGGAAGTTGCAGGAAATGAAACAACTACAGGTGCATACGGCTCAAAACCAACGCTCAGCGACGGATTGGAACGATTGATCTTAAATTCGGAGAGGGTACGGTACTCCCCACTTGCTTCTTTAACCAACAATTGAACCATGGCCTGCATTGGATGTTCCATAGGCCGGACCGAAAGACTACGGGCAGTAAAAGGTTCTTTGGCCACAAAATTGATTGTAAATTCATCTCCGGCAGGAAAACTGACTCCGGTTTTTTTATCCCCGTCAGTAATTGCAGAAAGGTCTGCCAATACAGGTACTGACGTAATAGTTCCATTTTGATTGTTCAGAATCTTTTGATCATCTTTGGGAGCAGGCCATGCGATGATTTTCACATCCTGAAAAATATCGGTAGGTTGCTGAAGTTTTTGGATAAGTTTCTGCGGACCTGTAACCCAGAGTTGTGAGGCCGTAAGGTATCGCATTGCCTGTTCAGCTTTTATCCACGGACCACCGGATTGACTCCACCCGGGTGAATTAAAGATCCCTATTTCAATATTTAGTTCAGTGGCTGTTT
>JAHEYS010000507.1 GCA_023251475.1 Prolixibacteraceae bacterium | reverse complement strand
AGCCATCCGTCGTAACCATCGTTTTCATCCATCTTAAAACCACTCACCCCGGGTTCAAGCTGATACTTTTTAAGATGGTCACCAATGATTGAATTAACTTCAGGTAAACCATAATCGGGGACAAATCCACTCCAGACCGTATTTGAAGCAGTGTAGGGTCTCAGCTTTTTGATCAGCTCCGACTCAGGTGAAATATAGGGATTGATCCAAAGATTTGTCTGAACACCCTGGTCTTTAAGTAATTTAATAAATTTTTCCGGATCAGGAAAACGCCCCTTATCCCATTCATAGGTACAGGGATAGGACTTACTCTGCCATCCCGGCTCGAGCCCGATAACCGATAAGGGGAAGTGATGTTTCCTGAATTCAGCTACTTCGTTTACCACCTGACTATCTGTATACAAGGTTGGAGTCCGGTGCCAGAAACCAAGTCCCCACCTGGGTGGAAGACAACCTCCGCCATGGTAAAGGTTAAAACGGCTTACAGCATCCAGCGGGGTAGGACCACCAAAAATCATTATTCCGACCCCTTTCGCCGGTACCAAAACCGAGACATTATCTGAATATGGCTTCGAAGTCCACCTCTTATCGGTATTCCGGTCCCTCGCATCCATCGGTATTTTGCTATCTTTCGAAACTGCTGTGCCTACCCAAATATCGATATAACGGGCAGCGTTGATAAAAACACCATACCCTTTCGATGAAACATAGAACGGAACGGGGGCATGTGTCCGTCCGTTGTCTTCGCCACCATAGTGATCAACATGCAACCTTAAAATTCTGCCGCGTTGTTCAACGGTCTTAAAATTGAGTCCGAGGCCAAATATCTTCTCACCGATTTCAATGGGAAACTGCAGATAAGTTTTCCCGTCAAAAATCACAGCTTTGATCTCACTGGCCGGAAGGGGAAAATCAACATCGGGCATGATATTGATCGCAGCCAGTTTTGGCTTTACACCTGAAGTGGTGGTAAAACTCACCTTTTCAGGCTCACCTGCGTTGGCCATCCATATCCCCGAAGCCTGTTTTTTCCAGGTAAGCATCTGGTCCTGACCCGTTAAATGACCAGCAAAAAACAGCATCAACACTAAAAATATCAATGAATTAACCCGGTTTAATAAAAAATATTTTGTCATATTTTCAAAGTTTATCCAGTTCAAAAGTTTGCGAAAGTTAGCGACTTTTATTAAATCCTAAAGCAATTAATTTGCATTTAATGGTCTTCGGCAATCCCGCAATTCAGGTTGATGATCCGGGATTAAATTCACCATTGATGCAGCTATAATTTCTATGACCTTCAGGAGAAGACAATTTCCGATTTGATTAAGAAGAATTTAAAAGCCTAAAAAAAGCGGGACATTTTCGTATCCCGCTCTTTTAATTTAACTCTGACTGAGTGATTTTATCCTTTTCAGATTCTTTCTTCGTTTAATTTTCAGCTTACCCACATAATCCATATAATACAATGCAGGTACAAAAACCAGTGTGAGGAAGGTAGCAAAGCTCAGACCAAAAATGATCGTCCAGGCTAATGGTCCCCAGAAGGCGACATTATCACCGCCAAAGTAGATATGGGGATTTAATTCGGTAAAGAGGGTCACAAAATTAATATTCATCCCGACGGCCAGTGGAATAAGGCCAAGCATTGTGGCTGCAGCAGTCAGAACAACAGGAGTTATACGGGTTCTTCCGGCCTGAACAATCGCTTCACGTGTTTTCATGCCGCGCTCTTTCATGACATCACAGAACTCCACAATCAGGATTCCGTTTCGAACGACTATACCACCCAATGCGACTACCCCAAGACCTGTCATCATAATCACCAGATCCATCTTAAAGATGATTACCCCAAGTAAAACCCCGATAATACTAAATATTACCTCGCTTAAAATGATAATGGTCTTGCTGACCGATCCGAACTGGGTAATAAGGATAAAGAAGATGATCCCCAAAGCGATGACCATCGCCTTTAACAGGAAGGCAGATGTCTCATTCTGGTCCTCCTGTTCTCCTGTCAGTTTGAATGAAGTCCCTTCATGCTTATTGAATTTCTCAGTTAATTTCTTAATCTTAGGCACAATATCGTTAGCCGAATAACCTGACAGCACATTGGAATAGACGGTAATTATCCGCTTCTGGTCCAGTCTTTTAATACCGGCGTACGAGGTGGAGTAATGAATTCGTGCAACAGTCGACAAAGGAATACTCCTGAGCTGTCCGGTGTTCATATCCCGGTAGGTAATAATTAAATTGATCAATGCATTGATATTATCGCGGGTCGCCTTATGGTACCGGAGGGTAATAGGATATTCGTCCTCATCCTGTTTAAATTTGGAGATCTCCTTACCGAATAGTGCTGTCCGGATTTCCAGACCGATCTGCCCCGTGGTGAGCCCTTCGCGGCTGGCACGGTCACGGTCAATATCGATGATAATTTCGGGCGCGTTCATCTCGAAGTCGGTTTTGAGCTCCTCCACTCCGGGAATTCTTAATGAATCGATATAATCCCTGAAGGCGTAAGCATCTTTCACAAGGTCATCAAGATTTTCGCTGGTCACCTCAATATTAATCGGTTTGCCGGTAGGAGGTCCCATTTTATTCTTATCAACCGTAACTTCTGCTCCCGGGATGTTCGCAATCTCTTTTCTCATCAACTCCAAATATTCAGTGGTTGTTTTCCCAGTTTTCCTTAGTTTATGTTCTACAAAGTTCACAGAGATCTTCCCTTTATTAAATGGTTTCCCGGCCGAGGAAAATCCCTGCTCCTCAACGCCTATGGTAACATTTGAGATAATGGATTCCACATCCGGGTTATTCTTTCCGAGTGTTTTATACACCAGTTTTTCTGCAATGCGTGTGACACTGTCGGTTACCAGCTGATCGGTTCCACCCGGCATTTTGATATAGACATACACATTGTTTGGGTCATTTTCGGGGAAGAAAAGTACTTTAGGCTTAACAACACCCGTGAGAAAAATGGTAAAAAAGAAAAGAGCAATCATCGACACCAACATCCAGGCTGCGCGGTTTCCTTTTAAAGCATAACGGATCGTCCGCTCGTACAATCCCATCAGCCAGGGCCATAACCGATTCTGGAATCCACTGATCCAATGTCGGATAGCGTAGTGATAAGCGACTACAAGTAAAATCACCATCATCAGGAAGTTGGCCAGTCCAACCATCTTAGTGGCATAGAAAAGGAGCGCAAATCCTAAGACAACGATCAAAAATTTCCTGATCGCCTTCCATTCACTTTTTCCATCTGACTCCTCATCATATTCGTGCTGCATAAAAGATACGGCAAAAACAGGATTGAATATATAGGCTACAAAAAGTGAGGCAAACAATGTAATGATAAGCGTTACGGGCAGATAATGCATAAACTGTCCGACAATTCCGGGCCAGAATGCCAGCGGGAAAAAAGGGGCCAGCGTAGTTAAGGTACCTGACAAAATGGGCATGAAGACCTCCCCTGCGGCCATCTTTGCAGCAACCTTTATATCGGGATGCTTCCTGTGGATCCGGTGGGTATTTTCGATCACCACAATGGCATCATCCACCACAATTCCCAGGGCAAAGATAAATCCGAACATGACGATCATATTCATTGTGAACCCGATACCGGGAAG
>JAHEYS010000506.1 GCA_023251475.1 Prolixibacteraceae bacterium | reverse complement strand
ACAGTCAGGGAAGGAAGAATAAGTTTCCTGTAAAAAATTAAGATGCAAAGTATTAGTCGCATGGTTACACTTCTGCCTGTATTGAACTCTCCAAAACGAATAGGAAAGAGCGTTTATTTAATGTAAACTGTTTATTTTGCTGATTAGTGCGTCGATCTCTTCCATTCCATTCACCAGTTCAATGGTTATGTCAAAGTTCCTGATTTCTCCCGGTTCAAGGTACTCCTGAATTGGGGCATTCCGCGGATCGGTTCGTCCACCAACATAACAATTGCATGGTTCCATTCCCATCACATAATCCCCTTCACCCATCTGCTTCCACTGGGTAAAATTGAAAAGCTGATTCTTGTTGAAATGAATTGCAGCACCCAGGTTCAACTTTTTATTGATTAAGGCGACACAGGTACCGCCATTTTGATCTGCATTCAGGTTATGATAAAAAACCTGCTCCGCATAGTCAGGTGTAGGCGGTTGACACTGATTATAAGATTCTTCTCCGTTGGTTGCGTCCTGATCTCTTGGCGTCAGTTTTCCAGTGGGTGTCACTAAAATCGCATCTTCATCGAGCAAAGGGTATCCCATATTGAAATGGAACAGCAACATCAGCGCCTCCTTTTTGAAGCCGCAATTCTCGATTGTATTTTTAAGGTGAATTTTATTTTCCCCATGGCGACAGGTGATCGTTCGCCCGAGAATTAAATTTTCACCAAAAAGCCGGGCCTCTTTCATTTTGCCAGAGATGGTCATAACCGGGACATCGTCAATCCATTCGGTTGAAGCGCAAACCTCCTCTGCCGGGGTATTGCCGATGCGGCCATGCAGCGGAAAGGCTTCCCCGTCCACCTCACAGGGAGAACCCACATTGCGCAATCCGCAGGTTGTCAGAAAACCGGCCAGATAACTACGCAAAAAACCAATGCCGCTTTCGTTATAATATTCCGGGGCAACCAATCCTGCCTTGGCAATATAACTGCAATTGGTCCCCCTGAACGATAATCCTGCAATATCGAGACAGCGGTCAGCAAGTATTGTAAATTCGAGACCAGAACCGTTCTTTACATCGAACGCTCTTACCCCTTTGGCCTTCCCACCCACCATCGTAAATTCCTTGATCCCAAATACCTGGCTAAAATCACCTACATACTTGAGCAATCCCCTTTTATTCGAGTTAATTGTCGTCATTTATTTTATTGTTTAATTCCTATTGTTACTATTTCATGAGGTTTCAGCTGAACCGTTACCGATTTTCCATTCATAACGGGGCTCTTAACATCCTTTATCGGAAACTCAAGCAGATTGAGCCTCCTTACAGATTTAACGGTAACGGGAAGGTCAATTTTCGCAGTTGTCCCTTTCCCTTCGATCTCCACCAGCCGAACGATCAGTTCATCGCGATCTTCTGACTGCTTCACCCCTGTTAATGCCACATTAACCGGCGACAAGGTGAAAAATGAGGCCTCCTCAGGGCGTGATGCATGATTTTTTACAAGGGCAAGTGATGGCGGTTCAGCGGCATAAACGGGTACATTAAAGTCGTCGCCTTCGGCCCATACATCACTTTTCCAATTGCCGGCATGAGGATAAAGCGCATAGCTGATATTAAATTTACCCAGGTTGGGATAGATATCGGGATCACCGGCTGACCTCATCAGTGTTAACCGGAGTTCACCCTTCTCAAATGAATGACCATACTTTGTTTTATTCAAAAGGGCCATACCCGTATTACCGTTTGAAACGTCCACCCATTTTTGGGCAGGGACCTCCTGTCCGTCATTTCCCTCAGCGGTAATTCCATAATCATTACGGTGCTTAACTGCTTCCGCAACAGGTTTACCCCCGATTTTATCATCTGCAGGTCTTTCTATGATATCAAACGGCACCTGACAATAAAACCTCGAATCCTGTATTGCCAAAGGGAAGACGGCCCTTAACATTGGAGAATCGGTTGAATCGCTGCCAGTCTCCAACCAATGTACCTCCATGTCATAAGTAATCCTGGGATAGGAACGATAGATATATGCCCGTTCAATAAACCTCGATTTGCCCCATGTTTTAACCGTTTCAATGCAGGCCCTGACAGGTCCGTTTTCAACGATCTTCACACTCTTAATAATTGTAACATCCTCTATTTTAACATTCTTATTTAATACCCATGACTTCATCCCCCCTTTTTTATCTTCCTGGAATATACGCAGCGTATTTAACTGCCCCCCTTTTTTAACACATTCGGTATTGGTTCGCTTGTCGAGCAGACTTACAATTCCGCCGGTTTTCATGTCTACCCGAATTTTGAAAAAATCGGTATCAAATGTATTATCACTGAATGAAATCGGATTATTGAATTCACCCGGTTTAGTCACATCCACGTAGAATGTTTTATAACCGCCAGCAGGCAGATCATCGACAATAAACTGGATTTTAGATGTAAATCCCGGTGGGGTCACCTTTGCCCAAACAATCTGGGCGGGATAACTTTTCCCTGAACCGTCACGAACCAGGACTGTAGGGACTTTCCCCTGACCTTTGTCCTGTGGGTTGATATTTTTTGAACCATAAAAATTACCCCAGCTGTTTACCCTGACAGTTACAGGTTCGGTATGAGAATAGACATTTGCCTCAACAATTGTTTTCCTGTTGGTTGGATGGAGATTATACGCCACAACGGGCTGTCCCATACCGGTTTTAAATTTCACCTCGTCTGCCATTTTACGGAAAGCATTATCGCGCAGGTCGGTTGATTTACGCAATACTTCGCCATACCGGGCAACGGCCTCCTTGTTGGCTTCGTTTATTGCGGATCCCGGAAGGATATCATGAAACTGGTTAAAAGCAACTGTCGTCCAAAGGTCGCGCAATTCGGCAGCCGGGTATTGATCCCCGTTCAGCCATCGTAGTGTATTGAAATATTCACTGCTGTAAAGGGAATTTTCACAATTCCGGTTTCCTTCTTTTATGTCTGAAACATTCGAATAACACCCTTCAAAAATAAATTGCATCTCACCGTAATGGGTTGGCCGTCCATCCATCTCTTTCGAAATTTTATGAAAGAAATCACCTGCCGTGGTAAATCTGACGGCAGGATAACCAGGCGTCTTGTCCAGCTGATGCACCATATCGATATTGGCGCGTGTCGGACCACCGCCATGATCGCCAACACCTGTGATTTGGAGTAGCCGGTGTTTACCGGGGGTGATTTTTTTTAATTCATCTTTAAGATTTGGTTTGATATCCCCATTATAACCATCATTGGCATAACACAATACTTTTGAGGAATCACTTCCCACCCACCAGAAGGAACCTTTATAAGGTTTACACCGGTGAAAATAGAAATAGTCGCACCCGGCTTGTTTCAGAATTTGGGGCATCTGCGAAACATGTCCGAAATTATCGGGCAACCATCCAATATTCGCCATTTTTCCGAAATGACTTTTAAAATAGCGTTGACCCAGCAAGAAGGTGCGGCTGATTGCCTCACCCGAAGAGAGGTTCATATCCCCTTCTGTCCACATCCCTCCTACAATTTCAAGTCTGCCCGCCCTCACATATTTTTTAACCAGCTCAAGCAAGGGAGGATCGACCTTTTCGACAAAATTATAAACCGCAGCCTGGCTTTGCACCATTGTAAAATCGGGAAAT
>JAHEYS010000505.1 GCA_023251475.1 Prolixibacteraceae bacterium | reverse complement strand
AAGAGATCGTACCGCTTCAACCCTCCGCAATCCGCTATCCCAAAACAGAATCGCCTGAAGAGGTGGCAGATCTGTTGAGGATTATCGAAAAGATTGAATATCGCCACGGTCTGCCGCATAATAAGCTGACCCTTCATGCGATGATCGAAACTGCCATGGGGGTTCAGAACGTATTTAATATTGCCAGTATGTTTAGCCGCGTGGACGCCATCACTATTGGAGGACAGGATTTGACCGCGGATATGAATATTATTTACACCCCTGATGGGGCCGGGATCGATTTTGCCAGGAAACGGATTGTTATGGCGGCAAAGGCAAGTCATATTGATGTGATTGATACCATTTTCCCGGATGTTAATGATGAGGAGGGATTGCGCAGGGAGACTGAATATGCAAAAAAGATCGGATTCACAGGTAAGGCGGTGATTAATCCACGTCAGATTGGCATAATTCACGATGTGTTTACCCCAACGGAGGAGGAGATCCGGAAAGCATACCGTATCGTTAAAGAGTTCAGGGCCAATAGTGCGGCAGGTATCGGGGTCTTTGCAATCGATGGTAAAATGGTGGATGCACCCGTTGTTTCGAGGGCTGAATATATTCTGAAACTGGCAAACGTAACGGTGGGATGAACAGGCAACTTGCGGCTTGCAACAAGCAACTGGCAAAATTGTTATGGTGATTTTATTATTTTCCATAAACCAGGCATCTTTCAGTAGCTAATCAGCCAACAGCAAGTTGCCAAAAGCCGGCGGCATTTCCTGAAACGATCAAATACTATTTTTAGAATAAACAATATTTAAATAATCTATCAATGTTAAATAGTTTAGGGAGGGAAATACCCGAATTTATTGAGGGA
The DNA here is from genome assembly GCA_023251475.1 of Prolixibacteraceae bacterium. Taxonomy (GTDB): domain Bacteria; phylum Bacteroidota; class Bacteroidia; order Bacteroidales; family Prolixibacteraceae; genus JAAFHB01. The sequence continues at coordinate 2,796 of JAHEYS010000505.1, read as the reverse complement.
ATCGGAAAACTGGAACCTTTTCAGGGGGCGCTGACAAAGCTTCGCAAAGGGTGGATGGATGAACCAACTATCCCAGCCCCGAACAAGGCATACCTGCCTCATCAGAGCAAACTATGCAAAACCCTTGAGGAAGCCATTATAAGAAGTAATCCCCATAATGGGATGACGGTCTCGTTCCATCATCACCTGAGAAACGGTGATATTCTTTTGGTTCAGACCCTTACGATACTTCACAATATGGGTATCCGTGACATTACGCTCGCCTCTTCATCACTGAATGAGTGTCATGATCCGATCCTTCCCTATCTGATCGACGGAACTGTTACAAAAATCTTCTCCTCAGGCATCCGAAATCAGCTTGGCCGTGCCATTGCCCTGGGCGTTCTTGATACCCCTGTTGTGATCCACTCACATGGCGGCAGAGTCCGGTGTATCCATACCGGGAAGATCCGCATCGATCTCGCAGTCATTCCCGCTTCGGCTGCCGACTGCGAAGGAAATGCGACCGGATCGCACGGTAAATCAGCATTTGGATCAATTGGTTATGCCGTCATTGATGCCCGTTATGCAAACCAGGTGATCGTTGTCACCGACAACCTGGTCGATTACCCCTGTATCCCGCTCTCCATCTCCCAGAATTTTATCGATCATGTCGTGGTAGTAGACTCGATCGGGGATGCTTCTAAGATTGCAACAGGAACAACACGTATCACTAAATCACCTATGGATCTTAGGATTGCCAAACTGGCAGCCGACGTCATTGAGCACTCCGGTTTTTTTGTCCCGGGATTTGCTTTTCAGGTTGGCGCGGGTGGGGCTTCGCTGGCTGTGGCTAAGTTTATACGCGAAAAGATGAAAGCCAAAGGGGTGAAGGGGAGTTTTATGCTGGGTGGAATCACCTCCTATTGTGTCGATATGCTAAATGACGGACTATTTGAAACGATCTTTGACGTACAGTCTTTTGATGCAGTGGTGAGTAATTCACTCCTGAATAACCGGAGACATATCGAGATTCCCGCAGCGCTTTATGCCAATCCGTTTAATTGCGGTTGCATCACCAATAAAATTGATGTTGTCGTACTTGGGGCACTCGAAATTGATGTTGATTTCAATGTCAATGTGATTACCGGCTCTGAAGGTTATATCCGGGGCGCTTCAGGAGGGCACTCTGATACTGCCTCCGGCGCCAAGTTAACCGTCGTGGTATGTCCCTCATTCCGGGGGAGGATCCCGATTATAAAAAAGCGGGTCCATACCATCGTTACCCCTGGTGAAACGGTCCATGTACTGGTTACAGAACGGGGAATATGTGTGAACCCTGCATTTAAAGAGTTGGAGGAGAACCTGCGTAGGGAAGGACTAAATATTAAGGATATCCATGATCTTGAAATCGAAGTTGATAAAATAACCGGAATTCCCGGACCACTTGAATATACCGATAAAATTGTGGGAATTGTTGAGTACCGTGATGGTACCATTATCGATGTGATCCACCAGCTTAAAGAGCGGTAATCAGGGTGCATTCAGGGAATAAGACTGCAGGATTTTAAGTTATTAAGCTTAAAACTGCTGAAATAGGTAAGTTCTGAATTTCAATGGCCAAATTGCCTGATTGTGTGAAACCTGATTGTTTATCATCTAACCGTCATTAAATAAAATAATTATCGAACCACTCCACTCCATACTTGAAGCGCGTGATCAGCGGGCAGGCTACAAAAAACAGATTGCTGCGAGCGGGTTGCCAGGTCTGAGTTTAGGCCTTAACATCCCAGGTTTTCCCAAAAGTAATGATACGGTGAAAACTTTTTTCAGGTATTGCCTTCGTGAACTGAAATATACCTTTCAGGCGCATCAGATTGAATTAATTGAGTCAGCCTCGATTAAAGGGTGTGATGCAGCGGGAGATTTTTTCATTGCCCCATGTTCTGCAACCGGAATACCATTGGAGCTCATCAAACAATGCTGTGAGGATTTCGAACAACAACATCCGCTTGGTCGTTTTATTGATGCGGATCTTAATGATCAGCACGGAAACACCATCTCATCGGGCAAATCTAAATTGTGTTTTTTTTGTCTTGAGCGACCTGCTATCGAATGCCGACGCGAAAATGCCCATGATCCGGATGAACTCCGGTCCTTTATGTTTTCAAAAATGGAGGTTTACAATCGTCAGCAGTGGGAAGCAGAAATTGTTGTCAGGCTCTCCTCCCTTGCTCAACAGGCATTGCTGACCGAAATCTCACTCACTCCAAAGCCCGGACTTGTGGATAAATTCAGCACAGGATGTCATTCCGATATGAATTACCAAATGTTTATTGATTCAACAGCAGCGATTGCCCCTCTGTTTGGAGAACTGGTAAGCAAGGGTTTGGCGTTTAATGACAGAGATCTAACCAAAGCGCTTCCAATTATACGCGGTGTGGGACTGCGCATGGAATCGTCGATGTTTAAAGCGACAAATCATATCAACACCCAAAAAGGAATCATCTTTTTAATGGGACTTTCGTTGTTCACCTGTGGCAGGTTGTTTAATGGTAATAAACAATTCGATATTGAAGAATTCCGCACCATTATTCGTGCTATTTGCAAGGGTATGGTTAAACGGGAGTTGGGTGATTTGTCAGGGACGGAGAGGAGTCATGGCGAGATTATCTTTCAAAAATATGGGTACAGTGGCGCCAGGGGAGAGGCGGAATCCGGATTTCAAACGGTTTTTGAGTTTGGTTTGCCCCTGCTTGCTGAGGTTGCCGAACAAAACGATAATGCATTAATTCAGTGTTTTTTATCTATTGCAGC
>JAHEYS010000504.1 GCA_023251475.1 Prolixibacteraceae bacterium | reverse complement strand
TATTCATTAACCCATAACCGGCGGCACGGTGTCTGGGCGAAACAACCTGGCAGAGGATCGGCATACTGTTCGCATCGAACATTCCAAATCCTGTTCCGAACAGCACTGCCCCGCTAATTACTGTAAGACCCGTTTGCCCATATCCGAGCAGAATCAGCGCCGGCACCATCACCGACAATCCAATCACTCCGGTGAAGATCCTTCCCCTAACATTGTAACTGATCCAGCGGTCGGCCAGGATTCCACCCAGAATCACACTGATGAGTGATGAGCCGGCTATAGTAATGGTCGCCATGGGTCCCGCAAGTGACATGTCGATCTGCAGTGATTGCGAAAAAAGGGTGGGCATCCAGTTTTTAACTGCCCATCCGGGGAAAGAGGGAGCGGTAAAGTAGAAAAGGACAATCCAGAAACTCATGGTTCCGAGCAACATTCCCAGACTGTTTTTAACCGATTCAAATCCGCTGACAGGATTTACCACTCGGACGGTGGCCTTTTCACGGTTATCTTTCAGGAAGAGGATCAGGACGACACTGTAGCAGATACCGATCAGCCCGAAGAGGTGAAAGGCCTGTTGCCACGAGTATTCATGCGCCACCGTTGCCCCAAAACCGCCCAGTGCCTGACCGAAGTACAATCCCGAGAGGTGAATACCGATTGCCAGAGAGCGGGTATTACCACGGTGGTAATCCGCTATCAAAGCCAATCCGGCAGGAATATAAAGTGCCTCACTCACCCCCATAAACGCCCGGAGGAAATACAACTGGTTGAAACTGGTGGCATACCCCATCGCAAGGGTCACACCCGACCAAACGGCTAAGCTTCCGACGATCAGCCATTTCCGGTTGACCCGGTCGGCAATAAGCCCCGCCATCGGGCTCATTAAAGCGTAGATCCACAGGAAGATGGCCATCAGACGGCCGAAGTTCTCAGCTTTCTCAAGCTCAACAATATCACCCATCATGGCCACTTTCATGGTTGAAAGCATCTGACGATCCATATAATTGAGCAAAGCCACCACCCAAAGCAGTCCAACGACTACCCATGGATAATATGACCGGTACTTGTTTTCCATAAATTGCTGTTGTATTACAGGATGTTACATTTTTTCTGACATGAGCTAATAAACTACAGAGAATAAATCCTGCATGTTGAGCGCATTAACATCTTCAACAAATTTTTCATAGCGATTATCTGCCATATTTTTAACAGGTAAGCGGAATTGTCCAAGATCCTTACCTATAAATTTCATATAAGCCTTTCCCGTTGCAATACCCCCGTATTTCCCTAATAACCTGATCATATCGATCGATTGTTGCTGCAATTTCCTCGCTTTGGGCAGATCATTGTTGTCAAATGCTTCAATCATCTGATAATAAAGGGGTGCGGCATAATTAAATGTACTTCCTACAGCGCTGCGGGTTCCCAGGACAAGCGCCGACAACATATTTTCGTCGCGTCCCCACATCATTTCGAATTTACCATCCATAAAATGGGTGCAGCTCAGGAAATCCATAAAATCCTCGTGCGTATATTTGATTCCAGCGAGATTTGGGATGATAGGTGCAGCCTCCTGAAGGAAGTCAAACATCGGGACAAAACATCCGCTTAAAACCGGAATATGGTAAAAATAAACCGGGGTCTGAGGAACCGCCTGTGCAACAATTGCGCAAAATTCGGCTAATTGTTTTGCACCGGCCGGTTTAAAATAGTAGGGCGCCAGCAATGCGATCGCATCTACGCCGCTTTCAGTGGCATGTTGTGCGTTTTCGATACACTCTTTATAGGAGGTGCCACCCACCAGGTTAATGACTTTCACCGTTTTTTTTTCTTTTGACCGGGCTGTCCAGCACTCAACAATTTTCATCTTCTCCCTTTGAGAGAGGGAGACCCCTTCCCCCGTCGAGCCATTGATAAAGGCTCCAACTACCTTGTTCTTCTCAAGAAAATCATAATACCCCGGGATAGCCTCATATACTACCTCACCATTTTTATCCATCGGTGTAAATGGCGCTGCGATAAGCCCTTCAAATCTGTTCATAATGCGTCTTTATGTTTTTAATGCGTTTCAATTGTGAATGTTGATGCGGGCAAACCATCTTCGTTGACCAGGTTGCCCTGCGAAAAAGGCTTCCACCCGTACCGTATCTGTTTAATATCCTGATTATCTGTTTTAAATACAATCTTATCATTCCTTATTTCAGCGGAAACCGCATGAAAAACCCCGTCACTGCCGGCGGCCTCGAGTTCCCTTAAAGGATTGGAATCGGAAGTTCTCAGACCATGTGAATGGACAAAAGTAATCACGACAGTTCCTTTTCTGAGTGTGGTCTTAAAAGGTAAAGGACCGTCGGGGTTCTCCTTTTTTCTATAAACTTTTTTCAAAGCCTGTAAAGTAAACCGTTCTCCAACTTCCCGTTTGCGGATCGGATGGACATTGAGCGAATCGCCAAGATCGGAGGTGACTACCATTGAAGTGTATGGAATTATTCCGGCCATGCGTCGCTGGCTGTCGCGAAACCGTTCCCATCCCGGACGCTGGATGGAAGAGAGCTGGGCAAAGATAAAAGGAAGTTCACAGTTATTCCAGAATTTCCGCCACGACCTGATTAACTCGGGAAAAACGGCCTCATAATGTTCCGGATTATGCGCATTCGATTCTCCCTGGTACCAGAGGACCCCTTTGACCGGAAATCCTTTAAAACGGCTAATTCCCGACTCGAAAATATAGGCCGGCATAAAGGGATGCCGTTGCAATGCGTTGTTGTTAAGTGAAATATTTTTCAAGGCGCGTTGTCTGCACCAATCCATCACAAAATCGTTGTTCCACCAGTCGTTGAGCACATGAGCAAGGCTGGAATTAAGTTCGGGCGTTTGGCATTCAATAAACGACTCGGCCGGGGCGCCACCGACAGCCACCTCGATCAACCCGATGGGGACCTTCAGTTTTTCGCGCAATTGCTTTCCGAAGTGAAAGGCAATAGCCGAAAAACTGGCGGCATCTTTTGGGGAACAATTCTGCCAGGTCCCCTCAAAATAATCAAGCCGGTTAATCTTTGCCAGTGTGACCGAATCCCATACTTCATCTGAGGTGGCGGCAATCGCATGGTAATTCATCAACCGAAGACCGGAGTCGGCAGCCTTTTCTGCCGCTTCTATTCCTTGCTCAGACTGATCGAGCCTGAATTCCATATTCGATTGCCCTGAGCAGAACCAGACTTCACCAACCATTATATCTTTCCAGTCAACTTTGAGTTTGTTGTTGACAAAAATTTGCAACGCATAAGGTCCTCCTGCCGGGAGCTGCTTTAAATCCAATTTCCATTTCCCATCCGTACCGGTGGTACATTCTACGCTGTTTTGAGCAAAAATAATTTTAATACGAGCGTCATAGTTGGCTGTTCCACAGATCTCAACCTGTTTACCTTGCTGGAAAACCATGTGTTCACCATAAACCGGCGACAGTTTAAACCCATCATTCACCGAATTGCCACCACTGGCTGGCTGCGGATTACTGGCAGCTGTTTGCCCATACCCTGCAAATGCAACTGAGACCAAAACGGAGATCATCAGACATCCTTTACAAAATTGGTATCTCATTGCCCTTCTGCTAAATTAACATTCTGATTTACAGCATATTTCAGTCCGGAAACCTCCGTT
>JAHEYS010000222.1 GCA_023251475.1 Prolixibacteraceae bacterium | reverse complement strand
TTTCTGGTAATCCTCATGTTCCTGAATGATTGCTTTGCGTCGTTCGTAAGTGGCATCCGGGTAATCGTAATTCATGCCAATAAAATCGCTGCTGAATGGTCCATGGTTATTGGTATCGGTTCTATATGAAACTTTGTGCCAATGTGCCTTGGTAGCTATTTTTCTTCTTGCCACCAAAGTCTGCCATAAAATTTACAACCTATTTTGTCGTTTTCACGCCTGTAGTCCCACCCCCATTAAGTGTCAATTCAACAGGTGTATTGGTTTTCCATGCGCCATTGGTAAAGTCGGGAATGTCAATAGAATTTGAGCGGTTGGCAATTGACTGTATACTAAGGGGTGCGATTGAACTCCATAAGGCTGCATCATAAACATTTTGATCAAGTGGAAGCCCATTTCGCAGGCAGTCGATCAATCTCCAGTCCATCATAAAGTCCATACCGCCATGGCCCCCGATTTTTTTTGCCATTTCTCCGATGTGTTTTACTATTTCGGGGGTGTATTTCTCTTTAATTTGGTTCATCTCCTGCTCGTTACACCACTCATGGCCATTAGAAATCCTTTCGGGCTCGGGATATTTGCAAGCCATCCCTTTGGTTCCGTTCACCAGGTGGATGCGCGAGTAGGGACGTCGACTGGTTACATCGTGTTGCAGCATGATTGTCTTCTCCTTGAAAGTCCTGATCGTTGTTGTTGACATATTCCCCCGAAACGACTTCCCTGCAAATTCATTATAAAAAGGATCTTTTGCCGAGAGTTCATTAGCCATGGCTGCCATCTGAAAATCACCGGAGGACACTGAAGTCAGAAACTCCATTTTGTCACCCCGGTTGATGTTCATAATCTGACAGAGGGGACCCAATCCGTGAGTAGGGTAGAGGTTTCCCCTACGGTAGTTCTCTTTAAGACGCCACATATCCGAATATTTTGTCTTGCTGAAATTACTTTCCAGAAGGTCATGGATATACGCCCCTTCAGCATGTATGATTTCACCAAAGTAGCCCTGACGCGCCATATTCAGGGTTAATAATTCAAAGAAGTCATAACAGCAATTTTCGAGCATCATAAAATGCTTTTTTGTCTTCTCCGATGTTTCGATCAGCTGCCAGCATTCTTCAATTGTCTTGGCTGCTGGAACTTCGGATACAGCATGTTTGTCACTCTCCATGGCATAAACGGCCATTGGAGTATGCCAGGCCCATGGAGTGGTGATGTAAATCAGGTCAATATCTGGATTCTGGCACATTTCTTTCCAGATCTCCTTTGACCCAGAATAAGTTTTTGCCTTTGGAATGCCATGCTTTTCAAGTATTGCCTGACATTTTTCGACCCGATCGCTAAGCACATCACACAATGCGACAATCTCTATCCCCTCAATATTCGACAACCGTTCAACGGCTCCCGGGCCCCGGTTACCGAGTCCCACAAACCCAATGCGCACCTTTTCCAACTTTGGAGCGCAATAACCGCTCATGTTAAACCTTTGATTTGGTTGACTTCCAACTTTCTCTGATTCAGGTTCGTTGTTGCGTGAGGCAGAATGACCTGCCAGTCCTGAAGCAATAATTCCCGTGCCAATCAAAGACTGCCTTAGAAAATCTCTTCTACCTGATGTCATAAATATGGGAGTTTTATTTTATTGTTTTTAATTCATTTGCCGCAAACCTACCTAATCCAAGCGGATAAAAATGCAGTTTTTATTTGATGATAATAGTAGTATCCCTCCCCAAATCCGCGGCTTATTGGAAGGGATCTTCAGGAACCCGGAAAGCATCAGGGTGATTGCAATTTACTGGCACTGATTGCTTCAGCCACATTTTCCACTGCCTGAAAGTGCCGCTCACGGAAGGGTTCAAGGGTTGGAAACCAAGGGGTTTGAAGGAATCCTTTGAGGAGTGGTCCCGGTATTTCCTTAAGACACCATGCAGTCAGCTTGCCAAAGCTTTCGGGGGAATTCCAGTTGGAACCTGTAGGTATCTGATCGTAACCATATTTCTCCAATTCCCGGAAAGTATTTAAACGTTTGCTCTCCGGCTTTTTAAACTCTAAACCATAGTACCAATTGCTCTGAAGTATATTCTTTGGCATCTTATTGTAAAAATCTTCAGGGTGCTCCCATTCATAATCGGACCACATCCATGGACGGCAACCCTGGGCTTGAACTGTATCAACAATAAAGTTGAAATCGTGCCACCATAGCTCGTGTTGACGTACAATGGATAAAGCGTATGCGCTTTGATTTCCAGCGGTCTCTTCGTCGTACCCAATATGGAAAAAGCGGGGTTTTCCAAAGAGTGCTGCCACCTCGACGATCAAATCAGCACATACTTTATAATAAACGGGAGTTGAGACCATGCGAGCGTACTTATGTAACCATTCGTCATGAGCAGCAGAAAAGTTAAGCTTTGGGATTGGCTCAAGTCCAAGTGTGCGAAGGCGTGTAAGTTCTTCACTTATCCGCGAGATAGACCAGGCATTTTTGACAGAAATCTCCGGGTGGGATGCAAACTTGATACCATCCCCGATATCTATCACCACCATGTTCATTCCTGCCTTTGCCATCCGCTCAGTGATGTCGTACCAGAGATTGTCGTCAAAGCGAAGGGTGTCAGATTCTTTGACGTAATGCATCTGATCATGGGTGTAAGTCTTTCCCCATTTATCAGGAAGACGGTCGCACCACATGTTGTAGGAGAGATGGATTAAACTTCCCCAGATCATCCTGGAATCCATTGACTCATTGGTAGTGCCCACTATTTCATTAAGAGAACCGGAGGCAAAAACTCCGGGAGAAAGGGAAGCGGAACCAACTGCTAAGGCAGTATTCCGAAGAAAATTGCGGCGTGATAATTCTTTCATAACTTTTTGAATAATCTATTTTCTAAATCATTAATTGCTGTTTTTGATTGGCTTACCTTCTCCTATTACGGTTACCTGGATCCGTGGATTCAACATTGAATTTGCTCTACAGGTAAAAGAAATTGAGTTCATTCCCTTTTTAAGAACCGGAACATTCCCCGTGACCGGAACATCCTGAATAAACTCACCCTTTGAACCGTATAACCTGCAGTCGCGGGGGGAGTTGAATTCAAGATACATACCCGATTCCATGGTGACCGGAAAAGTTATCCTCTCACCGTCGATCGTAACGGAAGGATTCCATAATTTTTCCGTGACCATCGCCAGCGCTTTTACAGGACCTATCAGGCATTTAATCTCCATGTCCTTAGGCAGGTTGTTGTACCACACCAGCAGCTTGACTATATTATCGTATGTAGGGGTAAAGTGATAAGATGCATAAACACCATCAGCCTCACCATTCCCGGCACCTGCGGTCCAGACATATTTACTGGCTTCGGTGGATTCAATTTCGAGTAGTTCGAAATATCTCCAACCATGAAAATCGATATTTATAAAATGGTCGCCACGCGCTCCATAAGAGAGATGCTGTGCACCCTCCAGCCTGAAATTGAGCAATTCTCCGTTGCCATCTCCTTTGATCCATACACCTAAACCCTGATTCTTAGAGAGATTTATCGATGGTTCGAACTTTTTCTCCATGCAAATCCAGGAACCTGTTCGGGTAGCAGAACCGTCACTTGAGGATTAAAAAAGTACAGGTTTATCACCATCAGGCGTCTTTTCAGTTGCGGGGGTAAATCTGCCGGACACTCCGGGGGCATTTCCTGTTTGTGCGAATTCATTGGTATTACTGAAACCGGTCAGTATTATTCCTTTCGGATCGTTGCTGGGTTTGACCGACATCAGTGGTTCAATCCGCAGCCTGACAGGCTGGTTATCAAACTCATTGTTCACTGTCCAGCTGGACGAAGGATGGTTAATGCCGGCAACTTTATGCTTTTGAAAGGCAATAGGTTTGAAATTCCAGGCACCACTCTCTTCGAATAGAGTGAAATCTTTCCCTGGCTGCCGAAGAAGTGCACGGATGGAATCACTGAAATAATTTTTATGGCGTAAGACCTCATATTTTTTAATGATCGCATTTAGCCTTTTGAAAGAGGGATTTATTTCCACCTCCTTTTTGTCGACACCCCCTAACAATGCCAATCCGGCATCATTTCCAATCATTTTACAACACATGTATTCGATATCATCGGTAAATGTCGGCTCCACAACTGGTGGCTTCCATGTATAGTTCCGCCACCATCCAAGTTGTAGTGGGAGAAGAAGTCCGCCACTGATGGAAGAGGAATGGATATCGATAAACTTTTTGAATCCTCTGTTGGGCGTGTCCCATGCCTGCCATCGTGAACGGTAATGCCAGTAAAGATGCTCCATGGAACTCATCTCCATACCAACGGGTCGCTTCAGGTTCCTGGCAATTTCGACCACAAATTTTGTGCTGTAATACCATGAATTTTCGGGTCCATCCAGTATGCTGCTTCCATCAATGGCATCAAGATAAATACCGTCGAAGCCATTTTCATTTACCACATCTGCATGATTACGGGCTATCTCGGTGAAAAGGTTGGATTCCGGATCAGGGACAAACAAACCAAACATCTCCTTCAGATGGTAAACCTTCTCATTTGGTTGAATGGTGGTTGCCTTTGTCCCGTTAAATCCCCTTTTACATCCGGTAAACTTGTAGGGAGCAGATTTTGTTGCACCGCTGAATTCAATCAGTTCATCTCCTATCCTCAGGATACGGCTGTTCTGGACAAAGAATCCTGTTGTTATCGAAATATTTTCGGTCGATTCCTTGACGACGATGATGGAATCTTCTGTATTGAGTGGTTCGGCCAGTGTGAAACTCCTGAAATAGGCCAGGTCAGGATGGGGAACCGGTGTGGCATATTTCGATTTTTTATCTATGAAAAAAGCATAAGTATGAAAAATGGAGGAGATACCAGCCTCATGAAGCCGGCTATTAATTCGTTTAAAATGGTTCCACCCCTCAGGCCATTTTTCGGGATTAAATTCAAAACTTCCGAATTTAAAAAAATCGGGCTTACCGCCATGACTGTCAATCTGATTGAAGCCGACGCTTGTACACCGTTCGATCCATTCATCAACTGTTTCTTCGGTCAGGGTACCAAAATTAAAGAGGTAAGAACCATTTCCTTTTTCAGACATCTGAGCCCAGGCACCGCCAGCCTCGGAACAGGGAAAATCCCTGCAATCCTTTATCGCATTTCTGATTTCAGGCAGTATATTTTTCATCGGAACACCAAGCAGAACAACTTTTGCACCCTCCATCCCAAAGCGTTTGTAACAATTAGCCCTGAGTTGTTTTTGTAATGCAGGAAGAAAAGGTACATGGGTAGTCAAATTCATGGAAAGTACACAAGCTGCAAAAGATTCAGAAGGGATTCCTTCGAGTATCAGGGGAATGTCAAGGAAGGTAATTGATTCAGGCTCACCGGTTACCTTGATGACCTCCATTGTGATCTGATCCTTCTCACTTTTAACAAGGATTTGAGCGGTTACCGCCACCTCATTAAATTCAAACTTCAGATGATCCCTTTCAACCGATACTGCACTTACTGGATAATACTTCCCATTTTTTATTACCGAAGAACAAACAGATCTCCTGTTCTTGTCGAGGTAATCAGTTCCGGATACTTTTTCTGTAAAACCAATATTTCTTCCATCTGTAGCTATCTGATACCTGAAAAAACAGTTTTCAAGAGTGATTATCCCCTTTTCAATACTTAATATACTATCCATGGAACAGGAACAAGTTATAATTATGAAAATTATCCCCAGCAGAGGAAGAAACGATCTCCTTGATCTCCCATCTATTCTCCTTCGGTTAAACCGAGGTGATTTCCGGTTTTTTTGTAATCCGGAAATGATTTTGCATTTAATTTTAGTCATTTTGTATAGTTCAAATAATTTTGTGACTCTTTTCGTTCATGTTGACCACCTTCCCCCCGATATACGAGCTATGAGCCATCAGGCGGGTGATCTCTTCTGGCAAGTATATCAGCCCTTCCTGTAAAATGAAGAACATGGCCCCAATGCATCTGCCAATTATAAGTTGACTTCCTAAATTTTGACAAACACCTTATTCTTGAAAAGCCAGTAACAGATGTACCACAACGCGGCCCACACACCAAGGCTTGTGATATAAGAAACCGTCAGTTCTCCGCCCCATGAAAACAATAATCTGGTAAATGGATCTATAAATTTACTGATCAGATTTGACCCGCCAATATGGAAGAAAAGATAGATGAATATACTGTTCATCCCCACAACAATAAAGAATTGTGATCCCTTCAGGAATAATTTCTTAACATCGATCAGCCAGTAGCTGAATGCAAGAAAGAGAATTGTCCAACCTCCGCTGGAGAGGACAAACGAAGAGGTGGCAATGGTTTTAATGATTGGGGTAATATTCAGCAAATCAAGGCCAAAACCTGTCAAAAGGGCAGCTATACCATAAACAAGCATTTGCTGAATCTTTTTTTTTGCTAATTTGTCACTCATGAGGAGCTTTCCGCATAACACACCCCATACTGTATGGGCGGTAGTAGAGACAAAATTCAGGGTAGCATATGAACTTGTTTTTTCTGATCTCTCAAGGAAATTATTGAACCAGGCACCCAGATTTTCATGATTTACCCATGGATGGTTAAATCCTTCAACGGGAAAGAACCGGTAGGCGAGGTCGATCAGAAGTAAAATAGTCAGGGTAAAAATGAGTTGGAACTTAAAGTTTTTATTTCTGATCAGAAAAGCAGCCACGTAGGTAAACGCCAGTTGGGCGAGAACATTCTGGAGCTTAAGCACGAATTGGCCATTCCGGACAAAGTATAACGCCCAGCCAAAAAACAATAGTAGGAGGGACCTCTTCAATGCGTGAAGGGTAACCTGTCGGACTGTTTCTCCCTTTTTCAGTCGGTTAGCAACTGCAAAAGGGATCGAAACTCCGACAATGAACATAAAGAAAGGCTGAATCAGATCCCAGAAATGGAGCCCATGCCACTGGTGATGATGTAACTGGGTACCAAAAAACTGAACAATACTGTTTTCAGATTCAATTAAACATTCAAAAATTGAAGCAGCCTCACCTGCAAGGAGGAACATTGTAAAACCACGGAAAAAATCAACAGAGGTAATTCGTCCTGAAAGGACAGGGCTGGTGTTCAGCTGGTTTGTACTCATATTGTGAAAATAAACTTAAAAATGATCGATGCATGATTGATCGTAAGTAATCTGACTTTATGTATTTTTCCCCTCATACAAGGATGTGATCCTTTCATCGCTTAAAGGAATAGAATAGATTCTAATATCATCAAAGGCGGCGCTCTCCTGAGGCATTCCCCATATTTCACCTGTAGGAATCTCGAAGTTTACTCGCTTCCCATTATAAACCCGCTTTCCATCAATATAATAAGTAAGCTCCTTAAGGTCCCATGTTATCGCAATATGTACCCAATTTCCGATGTGATCCCACAATTTATAGGAATAGGGTTGATTGCATGCATCAATGTAATGGGTAAAAATACCAATGAATGGCCATCCATGCCCAAGGATTCGGAACAAACCATGTGTATTTGATCCCTTACTGTTTTCATTTGGTTTTACCCAGATGCTGAAGGTTCCTGCATCTGCAAAGATACTCCCGTTGATATTAAATGTCCAGCCGTCAGAATTTGGTCCCAATGCCTTTCCCAATTTTCCCTCGACAAAATCGTGAACTTCAATAACCGGAATACCATTGCCTCCAAAAGCAAAAGCCGGTTTATCATCATCAAGCGGGGCGTGAAAAATAAGTTCAGGTATATCGGCAAGATGTGGTTTAAGTAGATGTGCGGCAAAGAAACAATTTCGCTCACCAGTTCTCCCGTCTGTACCGATTGTGGTGATACGGTAAGGAACTGTGAGACGGCCATTTGCGACATCACTTGTGAACCTGACCTTGAATTCCAGTGTTACCTCCTTTTCCAGTGCCAGTTCAAAATCTTTGGATGTTTCCATTTCAACCCCTTTAGGCAATGGGCCAATCACCAGCTTACCATGCAAGGGTGTCTCCGAGGTATTTCCGATAATAATTTTCCAGACCTCATCACCCGGGGGAACCAGTTGAAAACGTCCATGTGAAGGATCGATTAAAACAGTTCGGTGAGGTGCAACCCAGGCCAATCCGCGGGCTGGATTATCGGCATCTTTCCCAAGGGATTTCCCGTCATTTCTTACAATTTTCTGGTAACGATCTTTTTCAATCTGCGCATCAAACATGTTGATCATCCAGTCCAGGTACTTCCTCTCACCTGTTATTTTCCATGCCCAGGCTGTCAGGAATAACATTCTGGTATTATTCTGCATGACCACCGGGCCTCTTCCATAGCATTGTGAGATGCGTAACTCTCCATATTTGGCATAAGGATTTTCCAACATCCATTTACCGCATTTAAGCAAAGTATCCCGAAAATGATCTGCTCCCGTGATATCATACAACCTTCCAATAACTTGTGGCCAACGGTAATGCATGTACTGGTCGTCGTCTGTTCTCCATACCTCAGGCCATTCCAGCACAAAGGCTTCGGCAATCGACAAGGCAGCATCAAGAAAACGGGCCTCCCCGGTTATGAGATAACTATGCAGCGCATAGCGCGTCGGATCAGAAGTATTTCTGGAATTAGCGCTTACATACGACCCACCCCTCATAGCATAACCTCTTTTGGGCCCGACCACATCATCCGGGGAGCGCAGGGAGGCATACTGATGTATCCGGTGATAAAGAACCCGGTTGACACATTCGTTCGCCATACGGTTGGCCTCCAGTGCCCGGCGATCGCCTGTCAGGAGGTAGTAATGGATCAATCCAAGTGTGTAGATATGACCTGCAGGCCGGGTTGGTCCATAGTGTGCCACATCATGGGGAAAGTCGCTTCCATGTGTGTCGAAATCGCCTGTGTACCAACCGGTATCAGAATCCAGAAAATGGCGGGAGCCATCCATTGCACGAATAAAAGCGCGGCGATCGCCACTACGGGCAAAGTGCATATATAGCCCGAGATCACTGTCGTATTCCATGTTTACCCAAATATTATAGCCAGTGTAGGTGAAATCCCCGTAATTTGCCAATCCGCAATCATCAATCCCTTTTGGATATGGTTCACAACAATTATCGACATAGCTCTTAATCCCCCGGTCGTAGGTTCCAACCGTATATTTATTTACCGGAACCAGGGGGTCACACAGAAATCCACGACTGGAGCAATACCATTGCTGATTGGCCAGAATCGTGGGCTGAGTAAAACACAGGGCAGCGAGCAACCCTGAATCAGAACCAGCCGCATCGAATGATAACAATATCTCGGTTGTTCTGGCAGTACCCTTGATCAGAGCATGGGGTTTGTTTGAACTGAAAGGGATAAGTCCGAGTTCAAGACCCTTTGAGCTGATGCGTGTCTCTTTTGGAAAAAGATTCGAATAGCGGAATAAAGCTGCTGTAAGTGAACCTTCAGTCCCATTGACACGAACAATACCGGGTACCACTTTGGTGTTTATAATTCCCGTTGGTGTTGAAAAAACTCCTTCTGCATGGTGAACCTGACGATGTACGGAAGAACCACCAAGCGTTTTCCCGGTAATCGTTCCTTCGTCGCAGACAAAAGACCATCCATCAAGCCCCTTAACATTTAGCCGTAGCGAGGCATCTGCCACATTTCGTTGCTTTATCTCCCGGTATTTAAAACCGGATTCCTCTTTTGGCCAGCCCTGGGCATATTTGTGTTTACCGGTAACTTGTTTCTCGTGCCGGTTAGTCAAGGTATGAAAGATCCTGACAAAGGGTTGATTCCGGTAGGCATGTATGCGGGTGGTATAGGTAAGAAAACGTTCCTTATCCGGATTGACATTCCAGCCGGTTGCTGCAATGACAACATGCATGGGACCCGCCTCCTCAATAACGACTGAATAGGGTATTTCTCCGTCAGTTAAAAATGTCTTCCCGCTATCTTCAGTGACACTTAAAACAGCTGCACCCTCCAATGGAGATCGGCCATCCACCACAAGGTCTTCCAAAAGGCTGAATTTTTTTTTGGAAACGCGAAAACGAAGTCTCCCTGTATTTACCAATATCTCTTCATTATTTTCAATTATTTTAACCGGGTCGGAAATAGCCGAAGGTGTAATACCAGGACCAAATTCAATTTTATAGGATGGAGTCTGACCTGCCTTCGCATCAACACAAAAATCAAACATAGCCCACCGGATTGAATCGTCTGCCCAGTAACTGAGTGGTTTAATCTGTGATGCTACTTCTGTCCCCGCCGGACTAAGCACCCGGATGGCATTAATATCGGTTAAAGCACCCGGAGGGAAAGGCAATCCCTGTGTAACAGGCCAGTTAATCCGGTCGAAATTCTTTTCATCACACTCCAATTGAATTGTTGTAACTACTTTGAGCCCATTGCGAAGGGCTCTGCCTGTCGCTGTTGACATACCAAGCATTGCGTCTCCGCTGGGGTCATTCACAACCTCATAACTCAATTCAAAATGGTCACCTGTCTGACCGGAACTTACATAAATCCTTCTTGACCGCTCACTGTAGGCATATTGTCCTGAACGGACAATATCTTCCAGAAATTCAACCTTGTCCAACTTATCCTTGCCAAGTAACAACATAATGCTGTTTGACTTCATCGCTATGCCGTCCCCAAGTCCCAACTCAACATCTGCCATACGCAGATCATCATGACCGGGAACAAGTAGCCAGCGCGAGAGGCGGCCTGGAACGCGGCTTCCTTCATCAACTCTTACAAGACTGGCAGAATCGATATAGAGATTTTGCTGAACATCCCGATCCTGCGGTCGGTTTGGCCGAAATGAAAAATCGGGTCTCCACTGGTTCAACCGAAATTCAATATCTGCCGAATGTAAAGGATTGAAACCGGATTGTGTTCTGAAAATGATATCCACAGCCTGCCAATTCATTCCAGATGTTAAGTGAACAGGATGGTAGAACCAGGCAGGCCCCTCGCTCCCCATGGCAGAGATGCAAACGGCAAAAAGATCTTTGGATTTTTCATCCGCCTTTGCCAGAAAACGAAGTCTGTAAAGTGCACCTGATTCTAACTTTACATGTTGTTTAAGATAATAAAAAAGGTCCTCTGTAACAGT
>JAHEYS010000221.1:698-11100 GCA_023251475.1 Prolixibacteraceae bacterium | reverse complement strand
GTTTCACACCAATTACTCCGGTAAAAACCTGGCATCAAGGGAAAGGAATAATGGTCTGTGATATCGGAAAAAACATAGCGGGATGGGCAAGGGTGAAAGTTCATGGCCCTTCCGGGTCGAAGGTACTTGTCGAATATGTTGAAACGCCTACCGATAGTGAGTTGGTTCCAAACCTGCCCCAAACAAAAGCGTATAAAAATATAAAGGATAAATTTTATGCCGCTTTTCATGACAGGTTCGTAAATATCAGACAGCAGAACGGGTATATTCTTAAAGGTGAGGGTGTTGAAAGCTTTGAATGTCATTTTTCTTACAAGGGTTTTCAGTTTATCCGGGTTACCGCCGATGAAGGAGTTGTGGTTGAATATATTGAAGGGATACCGGTTCATACCGATGTGGAATTGGCGGGTGAATTTTCGTGCTCCAGTCCGGTCATCAATAAGACACAGAAAAATGCAGTAAACAGCCTGCTCAATAATTACCACAGCATTGCCACCGATTGTCCCCACCGTGAGAAACAGGGGTGGACTGCCGACAATTATATGTCGGCCAAGGCAGCCATGTACAATTTTAATATGACAGGTTTTTATGAAAAATGGCTTACCGACCTTGCCGGGACACAAAGTGAAGCAGGTGGCCTGGGAACAGTTGCCCCCGCTTCCAATTATGACAAAAACGCTTCAACGGTCTGGCCGGCTGCTATCGTCTTCATTCCCAGGGATCTTTTAGGATTTTACGGAGATACTTTACCTATGAGAAACTATCTTGGAGTGATGCAACGATTTGCAAAAAGCAGTCTGCTGCGACAGGTTGAAGGGAAACCTGAAATCATTAAGGATGTGCTCGGCGACTGGCTCTCGCCGTTGATGACCCTCAGTGATACCCTCCGTAATAATACCATGGCGCCGCCTGAGGGGATGACCCTCTATGGAACTGCATCACATTTTTTGATTGTTAAGCGGTTATCCGAATTCAACCGCATAATTGGGGACGAGAAACAGGCATTGGAAATGGATAAATGGGCCAAAAGGATTACTGACAATTTCGGCAAAGAATTTTTTGATCCCGGAAACGGAACCTATCATGGAGACAAACCGACAAAATACAGGCAATCAGCAAATATCGTACCGCTCGCTTACGGGTTGGTTCCAAAAGAAAACGAACAGGCTGTTTTAAACGGTTTGATTCAGGATATCCATGAACAGGGAGACCGGTTAAGTACAGGATTTTTGGGAACAATGTCGCTGATGGACTATCTGCCGGAGGTAAATCCGGAACTGGCTTTTAAAATTGCCACTCAGAAGAACTATCCGGGTTGGGGTTATATGATTGAACAGGGGGCAAACTCCATGTGGGAAAGCTGGGACGGCTACGATTCGCGTAACCACACCCCTTTTTGCCTGATCAGCGCCTATTTTTACAAATACCTGGCAGGCATACAGGCAGATCAGTCAGCTCCCGGATTTAAACATTTTATAATAAATCCATCGATCGTCGGGGATCTGAAATTTGTAAAAGCTTATCACGATTGCCCCTATGGCCGGATCAAAAGCAACTGGAAACGCGAAAACGGAAAATTGACCATTGATGTCTCTGTTCCTGTCAATACCACAGCCACGATTTGTATTCCTGCAAATCAGGGATCAGAAATTTTTGAATCGGGACAACCAGTTCGTAAGATAAAGGGGGTGGAATTCTTAAAATACGAAAACGGGAAAGCTGTTTATATTGTGGGATCGGGAAATTATATTTTTCAATCACTTATAAATTAAAATATTAGGCTGTAATACCTTTTTTAATAAAGTATCTGGTCAATTTGTAAAAAGTCTTAAATGGAACGTAAAGTAATAATTTTAACAGGATTACTCTGGATCTTCTCAGTATCAGGAATGGTTTCGGCGCAAACAAGGGGGGAGGATGGATTTCAGATTGGCGTTAAGCCAAATTACAAAAGGACGAATTATGCCAATCAATCAATTCTGTTAAAAAATGATCAGATTCAGCTTCAGCTGTTCCGGCGCATTGGTGGGTGGGGCTGGGGCGAAATTTCTACCCCTTCAGGCAAACTAATGGCTATACTCGATCATCTGGGAGAGATCATGTTGCGTGACCAGGATATTCCGATGCGGTTTGAAGCTGAGAATTTTGAACGTCGGAGTGATGATAAAGGGGAGCGCCTTATTTTCGGGGTTAAATCGGTGGTCGCGAGGAAGAATCTCAAAGGCACCTCTTTCGAAGAGTGGATGAGTTACCCCTTTACCGAGCCAGCAATCACAGGTGAAGTGACCCTGACCCTTGCAAAGGATAAGCCGGTGATTTATTTGAATTACCACCTCAAAGCTACAGGAAATTATTATGCACGGTATATCCGCGGACCATGGTTAAAAGTTGGTGAAGCCAGCTTTGGAACCAAAAAGGATGATTCCATGCTTCCCGGGGTAGACTGGCCGGTGGGTGAGGAGTGGTCGAGCGGAATCGATTATTTCAAGGATCCATGGGCTTTACGGTCAGTGCCTCATCCTTATAAAGTTTCAGCGCCATTAATGGCCTTAAGTTATGATGGGGATGGGATCGGATTGGCCTGGAACCCGGATCAGGTCGCTACGCGCTGGTTTAGTTACCGTTCACAAAGACCACAACCGGTTTTTGCAACACCCAATTTTATCGACCGGATGAATAACAACCTTATGGGACTAATGATTCCTGATGCCTCAGTTGAAGGACATGAAAATGAAGTTTATGCATCCCTGCCCCTCGAACTTAAAATTGGTCAGACCATTAATTTTGATGCCGAGATCTGGTTGAGCAAAGGGAGAAGTCTTGATGTAATGATCGATTGGGTCAAACGGCATGGCTTGCCAGCCCCTTCTGTACCCAGATGGAGTTATACGGAGACCTTAAATAAAATCGCCAATGCCTATAACACCAATTTGTGGCACGAGGGAGAGGGTTTCGGGATTAAACAACGTCCCGAAAATAAAATTCACCCTGGTGTTCCATCCTTTTTGGAACGGTATATTAAAGAGAACAAGGAGACTCCATTGGCAAAGGAATTGCAGAAAAAAGTCGAATGGTGCCGGGTTCAGCCAGGTGGCAGATCAAATAAAAGTAAGGATAGTGAAGTAAACAGTCTTACGAAAAAGGGGGATGAGCTGATCTCCATTCAGCGTGCAGATGGGTCCTTCTTTTTTGATCCGGATGGACGTCATTATGGAAAGGATGACTTCAGAGTGGCCACCTCTTTTATTGAACCAATGGGTCTTGCCTTCGACGATGCACTGGATATCGTGGTGGTGCCTGCACTTGCATTACTGGATATAGCTAAAGAAACAGGTATTGCAAAATACAAAGTGGCTGCCGGAAAAGTGCTTGAATATTGTATGAAAATGGAACGGCCCGAAGGTGGGGATTTTTGGGAAACACCATTGCATGCACCCAACCTCCTGGCAGCAGGACATGCAGCACTTGCCTTTTATGAAGCATACAGGGCTTTTGGAGATATCAGGTACCAGGGAAAAGCAGTGTATTGGATCAGGACCATACTCCCGTTTACCCACCTGTGGGAACCGGCCGACGTTAAAATGATCTATAATACCAAGCCCGTCCTCAGTTCCAGTGACTGGTATTTTGCGAACTGGGTCAGGGATCATGTACAATGGGAGGTGTTATCCGTATTTTCATTCTCAGCATCACGTGGAATCCGCTGGGATAAAATCGATCCTGAAATCGACTGGAACCGATTCCACCAGGGAATCACCAATGCTGCAATACGATGGCTCAATATCCATACCGACGATAACTGGCGTCCACACAATATCCCCACCACCTATGAAAGTTACCTGCATGGCGACTTTGACTTTTGCTATCCGGATACACATAACAGCACCACGGGTAATTATGGCGGCATGTTTATCCTCCCTGACCCGATCGCAGTGAATATTTATGCTGTTCTTGATGCTAAAAAATAAATTAAATTGAGATGAAAACACGTATGACTAAAACATTATTATTTCTCCTGCTACTATTATTGATGGATATACCTGAGGTTAATGCCGGGGAGCCGTGCTGTCATATTCTGATTTGTTGCCGGAACACAAACGATGGCATGACATTTTTAGTCAATGGGAAGTGGGATCCTGCGCATGATTACAGGGATATTAACCAGGTGTCGGATATCCTGCAGAAAATCAAGGACACCGGTGTGAAAAACGTGATTATCGATATGACCAATGCATCACAGTGGACCAATTTGTGGGACAGGTTTCAACCCATGGTAAACAATATTAAGAAAGTTTGCAGGGAAAAGCACATGCAATTCTTTATTTTTATTGGCGCGGCATTTACCGAAAATGACAGACAAAGGATCAACAAAAGCCAATTTGCCTTTTGGAATGAGATGGCTAAAAATGTCTGGGAGATGTGGGCTCAGGATCCCACTTACCGAAGATACGGATACGGCGATGACCGTCCTATCCTGATTGTTTTCCAACCTTCGGATATGTACTGGGGCAGGTATAAGGCTGCACAAGACAGTGAAAAAACCTTCCTCTCCAAATTTCATATTGGTACAACCCAGGTGAATTCCCCGATTCTTCCCGGTAAGTCAGACGGCTGGAGATACCGTAATTACTCACAGAGCGCAGACGGAAAGGTTCGGTTTGCATGTCCCAACAAAGGGGTGCCCCCGTCCGACTGGGGTCGGATCAGTAAGGAAGATTGGGAAAAAAGGGCAAGATGGGCGAGCGAAGCCGAAGAGTACAGTATTTATGGATCCTATGATGATGTCTGTGATGCCATTCATTGGGGTATTGCCGACACAAAAAATTGTAATGTTGTACACAAAAAATATCCGGGAGATGAGCCATACTATTATTATAATGTCTTAAAGGATATTTTAAGCAATGAAATAAAGGAATGAGAAAGTTAATTATCAGGAAATATGTTTGGTTACTGGCCGGTATGCTGGCTTTTGCCTATTCTGAACGGGGGTATGGCCTGGAAATTGAAAACCGGGATAAAATTCATCCCCGGATAGATGCTCATATCCACTTGTATGATATCCATCGTATTGGAAGCGCTGCTTTTTTGGATTCAGTAAAACACAGGAAAATTTATTTTCCCCATTTAGCCAAACAGTTTTCTGATGTTGCAGCGCCTGCCGGGGTTGAGTTTGCCGTTGTTATTGAAGCAAGTCAACGACGTGAAGATAATTTCTGGTTGATGAATCTGGTTGATTCATCTGAGGTAATGATCGCTTTTATTGCAAACCTTGATCCAAGGGATCCTTTTTACGTCAGTGACCTTGATTCACTTTCGAAGAGCAGAAAGTTCAGGGGGATCAGGATACGTCCGGTCCATCCACTGAATCTGGCCGATCCAAATATTATTGAAAAATTCGGGGAACTTGAACATCGCGGACTGGTTCTTGAACTCGGAGGAGGTGATATTGACCCTGAGGTTGTGTCCACAATTGCCCGGCACTATCCCAAAATGAACATCATTATCGACCATCTTGCCGGAGGAAGATTTTACATTGACAGGAACAAACTAAATAACTGGAAAGCCCGTCTGGCAGTTTTTGCCGCTGAACCCAATGTGTTTTGCAAAGTTTCTGCACTTTTTGACCTTTCAGGCCAAAATCCTGCGCCAGTAGACCTGAATTTTTACGATCCTATGATTGACCCGGTCGTTGATGCTTTTGGCTGGGAAAGGGTATTGTTTGGGAGTAACTGGAGCCTCTCTGATATGCATGGCTCTTATGGTGATCTGATCAGGATCGTTGATAATTACTGTTACAGGAAGGGGGCGCCTTCTTCAGAGCAACTTTTTTTTAACAATAGCAAAAGGGCTTATAAGATTAAATGATGATTAAAATTAATTTTTAAATGATGACAAAGAGATTCAATTCAGAAAAACCAGGAAATAACAATAAAAGGCGCGAATTTATCAGGCAAATATCTGCTTTAGCCGTCTCCCTTCCACTACTTTCATTTGATTCAGACGGCGGGGAGAAAAAAACTTACCCAACAAGAGTTCTTGGCCGAACGGGGGAGCGGGTTTCTATATTAACCCTGGGAGGTTTTCATGTAGGGGCCTCATTTGTGACAGATGATGATGCCATAGAAATCATCAGAAGTTCCATTGATCAGGGAGTCAATTTTATGGATAATGCCTGGTCGTATCAGAATGGAAGGAGTCAGACCATTATGGGGAGGGCATTAAAAAATGGGTATCGTAAAAGGGTGCTCCTGATGACCAAGCTGATGGCGCGAACCGTTGAAGATGCTAAAATACAGTTGGAAACAAGCCTTAAACGATTTGATTTGGATCAGATTGATTTAATGCAGTTTCATGCAATTGGGTATAAGGATGGCGACGTGGATGCGATCTATAAAAATGGGCTAATTGACTGGGCAATATCGCAAAGAGATCAGAAAGTGATTAAATACATTGGATTTACCGGTCATTCTGATCCTGCGGCACACATGGATATGATTAACCGCGGTTATGAATGGGATACCGTTCAAATGCCCCTGAACATTGGGGATTACCACCGGGAATTAAGCTTTGAGAAACATGTACTGCCCCTTGCCATCGAAAAAAATATTGGGGTTATCGGTATGAAATCCAATGGAATGGGACGACTGGGGAATTCAAAAATTGCCACACCCATCGAAGGACTCAGATATACCATGAGTTTACCTGTCTCGACTGTTGCATCCGGAATCGATTCGTTAAATATCCTTGCTGAAAACCTGGAGCTTTTCCACCATTTCAAATCATATACTGAAAATGAAAAAGCTGAATTATTAGCCCGGAGCTCCGGAAAATCAGAAATCATTGAGCATTACCGCAAAAATAAATAGTTATGGTCTATATACGAGATGCCTTCCTGAGTTTAATTGTTTTAACATCGGTCCTCAACGGTTTTGCCCAGGGGCAGAAAGTTGACAAGTCGGTGCTTTTGCAATCCGATCAAATTAAATCGGCCGGGTTAATTGTGCCTGACCAGTTGTTGGTAAAAGTCACTTCTGAGGAGATGTCTAAAGAACCGATCTCTTCCATTTTGGGTGGTTTTTTGTTCGAAATGGGGTATGGTGATATGGAAGGACCCATGTGGTCAGAGATGTTTTTCAACCGGAAATTCGAGAAATTTCCACCCTACTATTTCGACCGGAACTGGTGGTATCAGCTGCAGGACCACGGGAAAACCTATCTTGATACAGATTGGACAACTGAATCGTGGTATCATGATGGATATGAGCATAATGCATGGCTTGCAGCACCTGGCAGCGAAGAACCATTTCATATCGACACTTCGACAACCTTTTTCAACGAGTCAACACCTCTTGCCAAAGTCATAATCTCACCCATTTGTGCTCCCGGATCGGATAACCAGTTTATACGAATCAGCAATCAGGAAATAAGCCGGAAGTGCGGTCTTGCACAACAGGGAAAATGGATTCGAAAAAATATGACCTATCATTTCAGGGGGTCATTCCGGAAGGTCAAAGGAGATGGCAAGGTTGAAATCCTCATGTTTCCCGAAGGAAACTGGGAAAGACCGCTGGCACGAATCCCGTTTGTGATTACTGAAACTACATTTGAGGAGCATCACTTTGATTTTGATCTCAAAAATTTTGAAGGAAGAGCCACTTTTGCTATGTTTATTTCACCTGGTTCAACAGTCGATGCCGATAATTTTTCCCTGATGCCCGCTGATAATGTCAAAGGTTGGCGCAAAGATGCCATCGAAGCCATTAAACAGATCAAGCCGGGAGCATTGCGCTGGCCCGGTGGATGTTTTGCCTCATTCTACGACTGGCGAAAAGGGGTGCAACCTATTGATGAACGCATTCCGGAGCGTTCGCATATGTGGGGCGGCTGGGTCTATCACGATGTCGGGACGCTGGAATACCTTAATTTATGCGAACTGACAGGATGTACACCATTTATTTCGGTGAACATGTTCAATCCCAACAAAGAAAATTACACCTATTACGATCCGGTCGACAACATCCATGCAAGTCAGGGTGAACATTTCCCGCAATATACCGATATCCGCAAAGGTGCTGCCCTGGCGGCCGAATGGGTTGCTTACTGCAACGCTCCGGTGACTCACCCGATGGGTAAACTGCGTGCGTCTCAGGGTCACCCGGCACCATTTAATGTAAAATATTGGGAGTTGGACAATGAATTGTTCCGTTGGTTCAACACCCCGGAAGCACTTGCCAATGCGTGTGTGATCTATTCAAAAGCGATGAAAGCCGTGGATCCTACCGTAAAGTTAGGGATTTGCACTTACGGAAAACGGTTGTCGGCAGGCGTTCAGACGATGCTGGAAATTGCAGGAAAGGAGATCGATTTTCTGGCCGACCGCGCCATTTCAACAAAAAATGTGGCCCAGAAAGTTGATTTGATGCACAACTACAATCAAATCAATGGCACTTCCGTCAAATACACCAATACTGAATTCTTCACCGGGTTTGATCAATACGGACAACAGCAGATTAACAGGTTTCGTCTTGAAAAGAATGAACGAAACCTCGATCATGCCACCTGGTGTTATGCCTTGAACACTGCCAATATGTTGATGATGTGGCAACGGTTTGGTGGCGATGTTGAATTTTCGTGCTTCAACAGTTTTGTAAACGATCATTTGCAATCACCTTTTGAGGTTTCGAAAGATAACGTGATGATAAAATATGTCGGGTATATTTATGAACTGATGAACCGTTCCCTGGCAAAATGGCCTTTAAAACTTGAAGGATTTCAACCGGGCGAACAAAATCCTTTCCAGGTACAGGCAGCGTTTAACCTGCAAAAGAATAAACTGGTGCTTTATGTGTACAACGACACCCCCGAAAAGCGAAAGGCCGGTTTTAATCTGGGACTCCTGAATCAAAAGTTTGGGAAATATAGATGCTTCCAACTTTCGTGTCCGGATGCATTGATGGTCAGGACGATAAAAGAACCGAATGAGATGACCCGGAAAGAAAACTCCGGAAATCTGGACGGAAATCGCGAGTATAAAATGGAAGTACCCCCTTTTTCATTTACAGAAATAATTCTTGAATAATTATCAAAGTTATAGGTATGGTTAAAATTCATGGTTCTTATAGTTTTATAATTTTTCTCCTTTTTAATGTCTGGCAACTCGGTGCCCAGCAATCTGTAACCGGCTGGAAGAGTGAATTTGCAAATCCTTCCAGCCAATACAGGCCGGTCCCGCTGTGGCACATCAACGGGAAATTGACCACTGCTGAGATTGAAAAGCAGATGGATGCAGCCAAATCGCTCAGCGGATTTGGGGGTGTTACCGTCCTCCCGGTTACAGCCGGCAAGCAGCACCCCACAGGTAAGCCAACTCCGGGAATGGAACCCCCATTTCTGAGTAAAGAATATTTTTCGCGATACATTGATATTCTTGAAGCTGCAAAAAAAAAGGGGATGCAGGTGATTTTGTACGATGACGTTGATTTTCCGAGCGGTTCGGCCGGAAAACTGATGAAGGAACAGTATCCCGGCGATCTGTTGAAATACCTCGAAAAAACTGATACCCTTGTGACCGGATTGGCCACACTGAATCTGAATCTTCGCAGCGAGCCGGTCATGTCTGTGGTGGCAATGAATGTAAAAACTTTCGAACGGCTCAATTTATCCCGATTTGTAAGGGATAAAAAACTTCAATGGAAAGCTGCAGCAGGCGAGTGGAGGGTAATGATTTTCTATTGTTCCAAATCCAACCATAAGTTGGTTGATTATATGAGCCCTTCAGCCATTAAAAAATATCTTCCGCTTACTTACGGAGCGTATGAAAAGCATTTCAAAGCTTATTTTGGGAACACCATCCGCCAGATTTTTTATGATGACGTGGGTTATGTGGCCAAAGAGCGGGGCTGGACCCCCGATTTTAATAAAAAATTTAAAGCGATTTACGGAAAAGATCCCGATATCTATTATCCCGCACTCTACGAAGATATCGGACCGGAAACTGCTGCTGCAAGGGTTGCACTGAATAATACCCGTGCCGAACTTTTAGCCGAAGGTTATCCCCGCATGGTAAGCGAATGGTGCGATAAAAACGGTTTGCTTTCGTCGGGGCATCCGCCGGGTAATTACCAGATTCAGCCTTCCGAAATGAGCTTTGATATTTTTAAGTTCTATCGCCATTCTCATATCCCGCTACTCGACTATATTTTTTATCACACCCATGGACGTGAAGGATTTAAACTGATTAGTTCAGCAGCCGACGTTTATGATCGTCCTGTTGTAGCTGCCGAAATTTGCGGGGCGTTTCTTGAAGATAAGTTCGATACCCTGATGCTGTTCCGCACAGCCATGGATGTTTTCACACGTGGTGTCAACTTTTTGATTCCTCACGGAATGTGGTACGACTATC
>JAHEYS010000221.1:0-688 GCA_023251475.1 Prolixibacteraceae bacterium | reverse complement strand
ATATCTTCCTATAGCCCTAAAACAGGCCCCGCACTTCCAAACTACAGCAATTTTGTGGCAAGGAGCTGCTATCTTTTGCAGGGTGGCCGTCGGGTGTCGGATATTGCTGTTTATTATCCTGTTGCATCCTTACAGGCCTTTTTTAAATTTAATTCCGGAAATAAACCATGGGGGACTTATGCGCCGAAAGAAGCGGATTATCTTTCGGTTGGCGACCTGCTTACGCGTGAGCTTCACCGCGATTTTACCTTTATCCATCCCGAAACCTGGCTAAGCAGTCAGTGTAAACTGTCCGGAAAAACCATTGAGCTTGGAAATAAGATGAATGCACAGACCTACACGGTGCTGCTTGTTCCGGGGGGAAAAGTTATCTCGGTCAGGGCGATGGAAAAAATACAATCCTTTTACGAACAGGGAGGAACAGTGATTGCGACATCGATGCTCCCTTCTCAATCGGCCGAATTTGGTAGCGACGGCAAGGTCTCAGCTATCGTCAAACTGATGTTTGGAATCGATCCGGCCATTCCGATGCAAACCGGAGAGACCATCTTTAAGAGAAACAGCAAAGGCGGTCAGCTGGCATTTATTCCTAAACCGGATGCAGCAGCACTATCTGTCGCTTTCAACCGGCTGGGAATTGCCCCCGATCTGATTTTTGAATCATTGCCGAAACTGAATAATGACAAAA
>JAHEYS010000220.1:9993-11121 GCA_023251475.1 Prolixibacteraceae bacterium | reverse complement strand
GGAGGCGCTGAACAGGCCGCTAACCCATGGCGTTATCCCGGCAATTGCCGACCAGACGGTGATTCAATGGGGTCTTGGAATGAACATCGGTGATACATTGAATTACCGGAATGAAATGGGCGACACATTAAGGCTAAAATTGATTGCCGGATTATCGCCGTCTGTTTTTCAGGGATATGTTTTGATTTCGAATACCAATTTTCTGAAAAATTTCCCCACAAGCAGCGGTTCAAACCTGTTTTTAATTGATGTACCGAAAGATAAAGCGAAAAGAACAGGGGAGGAGCTCCAAAACATATTCCGCGACTACGGCTGGGAGATGACAACGGCTGTGCAGCGACTCATGGAGTTTAATTCGGTAACCAATACCTATCTCTCTATCTTTCTTGCCTTGGGCGCATTAGGGTTAATTCTCGGTACTGTGGGCCTGGGAGTTGTGTTGGCGCGGTCGATCCTGGAACGGAAGGAGGAGATCGCCCTGATGCAATCGCTTGGATTTACGCGTATACAAATAATCGGTCAGATGATCAGCGAATACACCCTTTTATTAACCTGGGGTATACTCATCGGGTTTATTACGGCCGTGATTGCAGTCCTGCCGAATATCATCTCACCACATAGTGAAGTCTCTTTCCTGGCTGTTTTACTGTTGGCCGGGGCAATCCTTATCAATGGAATCATTTGGATTACAGGACTTACATGGCTTGGACTCCGACAAAAAAATCTGGCTGATCATCTTTAATTTTGATTTTTCACCCAAATTGATTTCAGCATATTCAGTCCCAATGTTTTTAATACCTTATCGTGATTTTGGCTTCGATCGGTTATTTCCGTGGTAACTAAGGTCATCCTATCATTAAACCAGTTCTCATCCGGACTTCCGTTGGTTCTATTTTTAATTCATAAGTTTACCTGGCTACTCCATTTGGTCTGGTTTTTACAACGATAGGTCTGCTTTCAGGTAAACTGGTTTTATAAATAGCTGAATTAGTTTTAGCAATTGCTGAATCGGGTCTGGTATTAACTGATGTCGGTATGACTTTAACAACGTTTGGTTTGGCTTTAACTGATGTCGGTATATCTTTATCAGCGTTTGGTTTGGCTTTGAATAAATCAGAATATAAAATT
>JAHEYS010000220.1:0-9983 GCA_023251475.1 Prolixibacteraceae bacterium | reverse complement strand
TTACCCCGTCAGGTCATCCTCAGCCCTGCCTGTCGGGGTAATATTCATTATTGGGCAACTTCTGCCTTGACAGGATCTCTTTTCCCGTTATTGGCAAAGAGTTGTCCAAGATCATCGACGATGTTTTGTGTACCCGGTGTACCGATAGATGCCGAAATTTTGGCCATTTTATAGATGATCCGGGCAAATTCATAGAGTTCAGCGCCTGCAAGTTTTCGGGTGTCAGCTACCATTTCACTGAGACGACTCAGTTCACGGTCAACGATCTGAAGTTTATCATAAATACCAATATCCTTCTTTGCCTCTTCGAGTAATTGTGGATTTGGGCAAATGGATTGTTCGCGCGAAGCATAATCAACGGCTTTGCTGGCAAACGGATACCTTCCGTCCTGGAGCATGGCTAATGATTTACTTTCGGCAGAGGAGAGTTTCACCAAAAAAGGAAATTTCTGGTGAATCGTATTAATTGCCTGAAGAACAGATTGTGAATCCTCATCAGAAATTTTAGCGTTAATTACATTAAACATAATTGTGGTTTTAAATGCAAAAATTGATTCATCAATAGAACGGCACAAGGCTGATTTATGCCGTTAATCAAGACAGGCCTCAAGGACCGGGTAGCATTTTTTTGTAAATACTTGATTTGTCAGGATTTTGTTACATTTTTAACCAATTATTTTTTATTTATTTCTCAATCCGGTGTTTTTTGAATAAAACCCTTAACATTGACGGGTAAACAATCAGCAATAAGGGTAGCGCAATGATAAAGCCTCCGATCACAGCAATCGCCAAAGGTTGATGCAACTGTGAGCCGGTGCCAATTCCAAGGGCAATAGGAGATAAGGCGATGATTGCACCCAGCGCGGTCATCAGTTTTGGGCGGAGCCGTGTAGCAATGGCATAGACGATGGCCCCGTCTGTCGTGGTTGTTTTGAGGGTTTGCTGAAACTGAAGAAAAGTAAAAATAGCATTCTCCCCAATAATACCGATAATCATGATAATTCCCGTATAGCTTCCTACATTGAGTGGTGTACCTGTGATAAACAACGCGATCAGACTCCCTGATATTCCCAGTGCCGCGATTACAACGATCAGCAAGGCAATCTTAAACTCTTTAAAAAGGAATAACATCGTGGCAAAGACCAATAAAACAGCAGTAATCAGTATAATCATCAGCTCACTGAACGATTTTTGCTGCTCTTCATAGGCTCCGCCATAAGAAATATGATAACCCTGGGGCAAAAATATTTTAGTTTGAATTTCCCGCTTTAGATCGTTCATAACGCTGCCAAGATCACGGTTATCAAGCCGGGCAGTTACGGGAATCATCGATTGGAGGTTTTCCCGCTCAATTTCCGCATGACCAGCATCAACAGTTATCCGGGCCAACTGTGTAATCGGCTGTAGTTTACCCCCCGGAAGAAAAACAGCGCTTTGTTTTAACTGCTCCAGTGAGGTATTCACAGCCTCAGGATAGAGCATCCGGATCGTGGTCAGTTGCTCCTTTTCATAAATATTGCCTACAATTACCCCCTCGAGCCTGGTTTGCAGCTGGTACTGAAAGTCTGAAGGAGTAATGCCCAAAAGGGCCAGCTTTTTGTTGTCAGGTTCAACATTAATGTAAGGGCCGGCAATGGTGATGCCGTTAAAAACATCAGCCGTCCCCGGCACCTCTTCCGTTACTTTCGCAACCTCTTTTGCCAGTTGTTGCAAAACATTCACATTGTCTCCATAAATTTTAATCTCGATTGGCTGGGTTGAGCTCATCAGGTCGCCGAGCATATCGCCAATCACCTGTCCAAAATCAATTTTAAGGGCCGGTTGCGACGATTCGACTTTTTCTCTGATTTCATCAATCACCTCATTTGTAGAGCGTTTGCGGTCATTTTTAAGCTGAATCAGGTAGTCGCCATAGTTGGGTTCAGTAATGAAAAATCCCATCTGGGTACCTGTTCTTCTTGAATACGTTTCAATCTCTGGAACTGACGGAAAAAGCCGCTCCACTTCGCGCAACATTCGGTCGGTCTCCTGTAAAGAGGTACCCGGCGGGGAAGTATAGTCGAGCACAATACTCCCTTCATCCATTTCGGGAAGAAATCCGGTCTCCAGTCTGCCGGGTATAAACACAATAGCAGCAATCAGCAATATGATAAAGGTGACGCTGATCATGGGACGTAGGATGAAGAAGGAGATCCATTTTCCGCTTTTTTTATGCGCTTCCGGAAGTGGTTTTGTAACCGTGTTTGTTTTTCCGGAAAGGAGGAGGTAAATAACCGGCAATCCGATCCATGTAACTAAAAAAGAGCAAATCAGTGTGATCATCATCGTGTTGGTGAGGATCTTAAAATAGGCGCCAGCAACACCGCTTAAAATAACGAAAGGGAGAAAAATTACAATCGTACTGATTGAAGATCCAATCATGGCAGGTAAAAGAAAGCCAACGGAACCGCTGAGCAGCTCTTTTGTAGGCTTCTCAGGAAACTCCTCATGCGTCCGGTGGATCTGTTCCACAACAACGATTGCATCGTCAATAATCAACCCTATACTTGCAGCAATGGCACCCAGGGTCATGATATTAAAGTTGTACCCCATCACATACAGCACAATCAGCGTTAAAGAAAGGGTGAGCGGTATGGTCAGCAAAATAACTGTGCTCGATTTAAGGGAACGAAGAAAAAGAAAAGCCACCAGGATAGCGAGCAGTAAGCCAATCCAAAGAGAGTCGCTGACACTTCTGATAGAGTCATTTACAAAATCAGCTTGCACATAATAAGGGACCAGCTGAACCCCTTTGGGCAGGATCCGGTGGTTTAATTCGTCAATTTTCTGTTCAACTCCCCTGGTCACTTCGATCAGGTTGGCATTTGGTTGTTTGACAACTGCCATTAAAACAGCGCTTTCCCCATTGGCATTTACCCGCACATACTGCACCTGCTCTGCAATTTTAATCACCCCGATATCTTTAAGCTGGAGCACCCTTTTGCCATCATTGCTGACAATAAGATTTTCGAGTTCTTCCAGGTTCTGAACATTTGCGTCTGTAACCGTAAGATACAACCTGTTATAATCGGTAAGATATCCATTGCTGCTGATGAAATTGGTCTGATTCAATGCTGCGGTCACCTTAGCAGGGGTAACCCCCAAAGCAGACATCTTTTGGGGAAGTAGTTCGATGTGATATTCCTTGGTTTTACCTCCGATCACCCAAACTTCTGCAACCCCTGCCGCCTGCGAGAGGAAAGGTTTGACTGTGTAATTGGCGATTTGATTCAGCTCGATACTGGTCCGGCCCTTCCCCTCGATGATGTAACCAATTACAGGAAGAATGGAGGGATTCATTTTCTCAACGCTCAGACCTGTCCCGGCAGGGAGGTCGTTTTTTATTTGATTGATAGAGGACTCAATCTGCTGCTTGCATAAATCAATATCTGCATTCCACTCCATAAATGCCGATATTTCACAATTACCGCGGCTTGTAATACTTCGTACCGTCTTCAGATTCGGGACCCGTTTAATCGCGTTTTCAAGGGGTTTTGTTACCGTTACCATCATCTTGCCAACGGGTTGCAATCCACAGTCAGCAATAATTTTAATTTTTGGAAAAGTCACTTCAGGGAACAGTGACGACTGCATTTTGGAATAGGTGAAAACTCCCGCCAACAAAATAATGACCAGAATAACAACCACCGGATTCTTATGGGAAACGAAAAAATCTCTCATCGGTTCAGCGTTGGATAATATTTACAATAGCGGTATCTGATAAACCGTAATTTCCGGAATTAATAATCCTGTCTCGTGGGTTAAAGGCAGGGGAGAGAATCTCAACCTTGGCTCCTGCCGTAATTCCTGTTTTAATAGCTATTCTAACTGCGGTAGTATCATTGATTAACTTCATCACCCAAAAGTTTTCCATCGTCTCGTCAGAAAGCACAGATGATTTCTCAATTACCTGCGTGTTTTCCTTCGCGCTTTTACAGATTTGGACAATAACAGAGAGATTTTCAGGAAGTATAGCATTTGTGACTGGTTTTACGATATAACACTGCGTTTGAGATACTGGATCAACGGCGGCAAGCTTTCCGGTGATCATCCCGTTGAGAATTGTTGAATCGGACAGTAGAATCGTGCACTTTCTGCCAGGCAGAGCATATTTGTTTTGCTCAAAAGGGACATTGAGAAGAAAAACAAAACTGCTTTGCCCGGCAATAACGCAAAGCTGCTCGCCATCATTGATGTAATCGTTGGTTTGTTTAGTCACCTCTGCAACAACACCGGAGGTAGGAGCAACGATGGTGAGCTTTCCTATAAACGACAACAATGAATCTGTGACGCCAAATTTTCCCAGCGCAGCTCCCTCTTTTGTTTTGATATTGTATAATGGATCTCCGCCACGCACGATATCCCCCTGGTTGATAAATGATTTTTCAACATATCCGTTGATGGTTGATTTCACCAGATTTTTTCGCTGGTAAGCAGAAACGGCATTAAAACTGATCATCTCACTTATTGCGCTCCGCTCTATCGTCGTTACAGTAACCGGGGTTGAGACTTTTGGGGACCCTGCTGTTTTTGTCGAAGAATTGTTGCTGCAACTAATCAGAAGAATAAGGGGAAAAATTGCTGAAAATAATTTACCATTGTTCATTTGAGGTAGTTCATTTGATTAATAATTTGTAGCCGGTTCATCTGCGACCCCAGGAAGGTATTTTGAGTAGCCGAATAACTGTTGACAACTGCCATAAAATCAAGAAACCGGACTAATCCTTTTTCCAGTTCCACCCTGTATAACGCGATAAGCCGTTCTTGCTGAGACAGTTGTTTGCTGATTTCATTAATCAGGTTTTCAGTCAGTTTAAGCTGATTCGCCAGCTGGTCATGTTGTAATTTATATTGCGAAGTATAAAACCGCTGAAGGTAGGAGCGGGTATTCTCAGCAAGATTAATCTTATCATACTGCAATTTACGCTGTTTTCCGTCATAAATCGGAACGGAGAAGTTGATGCCAAAACTTGTTCCCATGTTGTGGGGAATATTTTCAGGAACAATGGCATTAAACCCGGCATCGGCAAAAATTCCAATTTTCGGACGATAATTTAGGTCGATAAGATGCCTGCTGTTGATATTTTTAAGACTGTCAATCCTGAATTGCACAAACAAGGGGGAACTTTCAGGACTAAAATCATTCCTGACACTGATTTCAGGTTTGATCAGCCTGGGTTCGGAGGGATCTGAAATGCCGCATATAAAGTTGAGTAAAGCAATATCGTTTGTCAGTTGAATATAAGATTGGGAGATCATAATCTTCTGTGCTCCGATCAAAACCTGCAGGTTCATAAGATCAGTCAACTGGTAAACCCCTTTATCAACCAGGGTTTTTACAGTTTTAACCTCATCATTAAGAAGGTCAAGTAAAGAGTGATTAAACTGGTTTTGACCATAATCATTATATGCAGTAATATATTGTGCTGTAATGCTTTTCTTCAGGTCAATCAAAGTTATACTTTCGTTAACTTTCAAACCCTGGCTGATCAGTGCAAGCGACTGTAGCTGTCCGCTGATCTGTTTTTTAATGAATAATGGCTTCGTGATATTCACTACCGAGGAATAATTGCCTCCATTGGTTATCGATTCATCATATCCCCATCCGGGACCTGTGGGAGGATAACTTACCTGGGAAATCTGGTTGATCTGAGGTTTATAGGCTGCAATTAATAACAGGCTGTCTAATTTTCCGGCAAGTTTCTGATTCTTAATATCGTAAAGTAAAGGGCTGGATTTCAGCCCAGACCGGATATAATCTTCCAGTGATTGCGCAAGAAGGTTGCCAGGCAGCAGCCCAGCCAGGATTGCAATGGTTAAAAGGTACTTTATCATCAGTGTCCCGGATATGTGGATGAATAATCAATAAGTAAAGATAAGAATATTAATATATTGATAAAATCGGACAGGTGATTTTTTGGTGATAACCCGCCTGATTTTTATCATTCAAAATTTAATGTTTCATTTGTTTGGATAAGAGATATTATTATAAATTTGTGAAATTATCTAAAATAGAAACCTTTTAATTATGAAAAAATCACTCATTTTTATTTTTTTATTGGGATTTACACTCATCGGATTTGCTCAGCATCAGGATACCACCTTACTCAAACGTAAAAATGTGATTAAGTTCCTGCCTGTAAATATACAGTCAATTTCATTCGAATATGAGCGAATGATCAATGCCAAAAATTCATTTACATTTGGAATAGGTTTTCCAAACCAACAGACACTTATTGGTAAATATGGTTACAAACCCAGTGAAGATTTAAAATCTGCGGAACTGGGGGTGATGCACCTGCGGGCAGCCTACCGCCATTATGGCGGCAAACGAAAGCTTCCAAATGGATTCTATGTGGAACCGTACCTTAAGTATCAGAAAATCACAGGGAATGCCAGTGTAGAGAGTGTCGATTTAACCGATGTTTACAAAGGGAACTTCGATGTTAATCTCAGTACCTTGAATCTGGGATTTCAGTTGGGCGCCCAGTTTCTGATTGCCAAAAGAGTTTCTGTGGACATCTACTTCCTGGGTATTGAGGCAGGTCTGCTTCGCGGGGATGTGAATGCCTTATCCGATCAATTGGCGGATGCAGATAATTTAAAAGCCGATATTGAGGATGCCATTGATGGCTTACCCGCATTTATTGCAAATAAACTTACCGTTACCCAATCGACCGATAAAAAACGGATAAATGTAAATGCCGACAACGCTCCTTATCCATGGTTCCGCGGAGGTATAAGTATTGGAATTGCCTTTTAATTCTTTGATTTGTGTTTAACTAATAGTCTCAGGGACTGGTCATAGGTAAGATATTTCCACGACCAGTTTAGGAGCACTATGAGTTTGTTTTTTACACCCACAATTGAGAAGAGGTGAACAATCGACCAAAGTAACCAGGCAAAATACCCTTTAAATCTGGCGAATGGCAGGTCGGCTACTGCAAGATGTCGTCCAACGGTTGCCAGTGATCCTTTGTCGGTATAATGAAACGGTTTTAGTGGCCTGTTTTTTGTCAGTTGTCTGAGATTATAAGCCAGATAGTGTGCCTGTTGCAATGCGACCTGCGCCACCTGCGGATGTCCGTTAGGGTAGGAGGATGCAGTCATTAAAGCATTATCCCCAATTGCGAAAATATTTTCGTACCCGGAAACCTGATTAACGGAATTGACTAACAATCTGTTATTTCGTCCATACGATCTATCGTCAATTCCGTCGATACGTGCAGAGTTAATGCCTGCCGCCCAGATTACTGTTTTAACATCAATACTCGCTCCCCCTGGCAAAGAGAGGATCGTTCCGTCGTAATCCTGAACCGGAGTACCGGTGAAAACTTCAACCCCAAGATTTATAAGGTATTTAAGTGCTGAAGCTGATGCACTTTCCGACATTCCTGACAAGAGTCGGGGAGAGGCTTCAAAAAGCATAATCTTCATATTGTGCATGTCCAATTCAGGGTAGTCTTTCGGCAAAACATACTTTTTCATCTCTGCCATCGCACCCGCCAACTCAACCCCTGTAGGTCCCCCGCCAATAATGGCTACATTAAGATAAGATTTAATATCCTCTTCGCTTATTTTATTTAATGCCTTCTCAAAATTTTCAAGCACGCGGTTCCTGATAAAGAGCGCATCAGGGGCCGACTTCATTTGGAGTGCATATTTTTCAATCTGATCCTGGTTGAAAAAATTTGTTTTTGCCCCCGTGGCAAGAACCAGATAGTCGTATTTAAGTCGACCGATATTTGTAACTAATTCATTATCTGATGGAATTACTGTCTCCAGCTCAGCCATCCGAAAATGTATCCCTGTTTTCTGAAAAACTTTTCGCAGCGGAAATGAGATGGCGCTGGGTTCAAGGCCAGACATGGCAACCTGGTAAAGCAGTGGCTGAAAAAGATGATAATTATTTTTATCGAGAAGGACAATCTGAAACTTCTTTTTATAAAGCTTCAATGCCAGTTTGAGCCCGCCAAAACCGCCGCCTACAATAACGATCCTTTTTTCAGCAGTTTCTGGTATATTGAGAAGATATTTTTTTAATGACATTTTAAAACTTGTTGATCAATACTGTTAAAACGCCGGTTTTGTTATTAAGTTCAGAAAAACAAGTTAAATAAAGGTTATTTTCAGGCATCCTAAAGATTAAGTTGTATAACCAAAGGTTGAAAACAAGTCATAAAAATAGCCCAAACTTGTTTAAAGTCCGGGCTATTTTAACCTCATCTCATTTAAAATCAATTTTTTAACTATTCCGGCACGCAATTGATTACCTGAATATCCATCAACATTCCGGTGCATCTCCCCTTAAATGAACCAATTGTTCCTTTGATGAATTGCTTAAGTTCAGTGGAATTCCTGACAACATCAGCACTATCGACGGTGCAACTTACCCCTTCCATTTCATCTTCAAGGCTAAAGACAAGACTATGGTTATCCAGGGTTCTGATACTTTTTATTTCGCCACTGACTTCAATCGCCTTATCAAGGTATTTTGCTGTAGCAGAAGTTTCATCCTTCTTAAATTCGGCGATCAACTGTTTCGCATCCAGTGTATAAACGGCTTTTTCCTTTGACAGGTTTCTGCGCGGCATATTAAACACATAATAAATGGAAGCGAATGCAGCAATCAACCCGATGAGAAAAATCCAAAGAATGATGCGAACCGTTTTTTTACTTGTCATGTGATGTATTATTGTTGATA
Organism: Prolixibacteraceae bacterium; assembly: GCA_023251475.1. Taxonomy (GTDB): domain Bacteria; phylum Bacteroidota; class Bacteroidia; order Bacteroidales; family Prolixibacteraceae; genus JAAFHB01. Next base: position 1,240 of record JAHEYS010000220.1, on the reverse strand, counting down.
AGGGGCGTAAGTGGCGTCAATTTTTATGGTGACCTCTTTGGCAATTTTATCCCTGACCGCAGATGGGATGGAAATACTGAAATCTTCAGGGGTTACCTTCAGCTCAGCTGAAGCAGAAATTTTCATCTTTCCAGGCGTGATTTGAGCTTTGAGGGTTACCTCTTTTGTCACCCCATGCATCGTTAACTGACCTTTAACGTCAACAATAACAGGCCTTTCACTTTTCCAGTCTACCGGTGACACGATTTTCCCGCTAAACTTTGCCTTGGGAAATTTAGCAGATTCCATATAGTTCTCATTAAAATGTTCCTCCATCAAAGCCCTGCGGAACTTAAAGGAGGTAGTCAGGACAGAAAAAACAACTTCATTCTTTTCGATGTCCATAAAAGTAGTCGCCTGATTCGACTCGGCTACAATATCTTCTAAAGGGGTAGAGGAATTGAAATTGATTTTGGCATCTTTTGTGAAAAACCTATTTTGGGCGCCCGAATAAAGGGCAATCAACCCAAATGCGAGACAAAGAATTAACTTTTTCATAATCAGTATTTTATTATTTGTTAAATGAAAAAACCCTTGAAATATTGAATCCAGGGTGTATGCCACCGTCGCCCCAGTTTCCTGTTGTTTTCCCGATAAAACCAGCTTCACGCATCGACTGCGAGTTGGTCAGCATAATCTGAAACACATGACCGCCTGTTTCAATATCAATACCAATACCCAAAGGATTGTGATAAACATCAGGCAGAGCACTTGCATTGGCGCGATAGACATAGTAATACTCAAGATTCAGTGCAATACGTTTTGATAATTTATACCTGGCCCCTGCGCCAAGTGCAAACAAATCATTACGATCAGTTTCCAAAGGTACCTGGTTGCGGTGAATAAAGGTTGGTGATAGTTGAAGAGAAAAATTTTCACTAAATTTTCTGGCGATCAGGATTTGCTGTACGAATGACATTCGGGAACCAATTGTGGTCATCAAAGGATTAACATTGGATGAAATGCACTCTGTACTAGCCATGTAGGAGAGATGGAACGGCATCGTTTTCGCTCCGCTGCTTTGCCTGAGAATTGAAATTTTGCCAAAACCATCAAAAGTTTTATCCTCAGAACCGCGACCAACTCCAAATTCCAGCCAATCGGTGACACCATATTCCAGGGAAAAATGGATTTTACCATAATCCAGTCCGTATAAATTGTAGGCTCCCGTATTTAACTGGTCAAAACGGTGCGATATCCT
>JAHEYS010000219.1 GCA_023251475.1 Prolixibacteraceae bacterium | reverse complement strand
AAAATTAGTCAGCAGACTTTCGGGTCTGCCACCGAAAAGGGGGACTTTGGAAATGCAAAGCACCTCACCCATATCCTTCATTAATCGGGTCCGGTAAGGTTGAATAACCGATTCCATCTTTGAATCAGGAGTAATGGTTAATGTTGAATCGAGCCTGATATTAGTGGTCTCGACCCTTGTCACGATCATCGAGTGACATCCGGTAAGGAAAACAGCGATAAACAGAAGGATTGCCGCTAACGGATTGATGCGGGGGGGAATCCTCTTGAAGATATTGGTTAACTGCATATTAAATATTGATAAATGAGTTTTGAAATCTACCAGGGTTTGTGTTTTAAAGTAATTATTCAAGGCGATGTAAAGAAGCAAATGTTTATTCAGATTACAAAAAATATGCGCTATACTTGCACAGTTTTAAAGAAAAGTATATTAACCGGGTAAAATTAAAGTCCAATTGAAAAAACGGCAATCATTCAATATATATTCTATTTCGTCAGCAGCTTATCTTATTCTCTTTTTTTTAACGACAGTTTGCGCCAAAGGTCAGGAGGATAAAAAAACAGTTTCTGCTCCCAAAGTAATTACAGAACCATTGTTTGGAAATGATTTCGGGCGCGTGGAGATCATTGATCAGCGATTGAAAGGGGCCATATTTTACCTGGTGAGCGGACATGGAGGGCCGGATCCCGGGGCAATGGGAAAAATTGGCAGCAATATATTGTGCGAAGATGAATATGCCTATGATGTAACCCTGCGATTTGGTCGTGAACTGCTTCGTCACGGCGCAAAAGTCTATTTTATTGTACGTGATCCCCACGATGGTATACGTAACGATCTATATTTAAGAAGCAGTAAGGATGAAGTGTGTTATCCTGATCTGGAGATTCCATTAAATCAGGTACAACGATTAAAACAGCGGGTTGATGCGATCAATACCCTTTACCGGAATGAGGGTAATTCAGGCTACAGACGATGCATTGAACTGCATGTGGATGCCAGGGACACCAAAAAAAATATTGATATATTTTTTTATTACCATCAGGGGAGTAAAAACGGGGAGCGGCTGGCATCAATCATCCGGAACTCAATAGAACGGAAATACCAGCTTAAACAGCCTGGCAGAGGTTATAATGGCGAAGTATCTACCCGGAACCTGTATATGCTTGAGAAGACAATCCCAACAGCCCTGTTTATTGAACTGGGTAATATTAATCATGCAAGAGATCAGCAGCGGCTGATTTACGAAAATAACAGGCAGGCGCTGGCTAACTGGATGTGTGAAGGTGTAATGGAAGATTTTCAGAATTTCAGATAGCCGGCTAATCCCAACCCTGGAAACTGTCAAGCTCACGCCTTTCCTTTTTCGTTGGTCTGCCAGTACCCCTGTCGCGGTCAAAGGAGCTCATCTGCTGTCTGATCTCAAGAATCTTCAGCTCTTCGGGTGGGGTAATGTCCAGGCAGAATTCATTTACCAGCTTTGCCCCCACACGTTTCCCGGTAATGGCAATAACTTTATAGGAATAGGTTACAGGATTTTTCCTTACTTTAATGATATCGCCGGGTTTGGGAATGCGGGAAGGTTTAACTGAAATCCCCTCAATGGTAATGCGCCCCTTCTTACACTCTTCTGTTGCAAGCGTCCTGGTTTTAAAGAGGCGGACTGCCCAAAGCCACTTATCGATGCGTACAGGTTCTTCCATGGTAGATTTAGAAAAGAATGTGCTAATGCGGTAATGTGCTAATGTGCTAATGTGGTAATGCGGTAATGTGGTAATGCGGTAATGTGCTAATTTGCTAATTGCGGTTATATTTGGTCATTACCTGCCCAATTTCAGTTGTTGCAAAAGCTTTAATCATTTCGATACAAAGCTCCATTTTTGAGTTGACAATATCCTCCTCTTCAGCACTCCAGCGACCTAATACATAATCGACCTGGCGACCACGCGGGAAGTCACTCCCAATTCCAAACCGAAGCCGGACATAATCTTGTGTGCCAAGTATCTGATGGATGCTTTTCAGGCCATTATGACCGGCATCGCCCCCCTTCAGCCGGATCCTTATTTTACCCAACGGGAGGGCAAGATCATCGACAAGGATTAAAACTTTATCAAGCTCAATTTTCTCCTTCTGCATCCAATACTGGACAGAACGGCCACTAAGGTTCATGAATGTATTAGGTTTCAACAGGATAAAAGTCCTTCCGGCAAACTTCATTTCAGCGGTGGCGCCATACCGTTTCTCGCTAAAAGAAATATTGGACGCCCTTGCGAGGGCATCCAATATCCAAAATCCTATGTTGTGACGGGTATTTTCGTATTCTTCCCCGATATTTCCAAGACCTACAATCAGGTATTTCAAAACAACATTTTATTTTTTCTTACCACCACTTGTTGAGGTGTCGGCCATGGCAGCACGGGCAGCACGGGTAACCACAACAGTAGCAACAGGAACAGATTTCGCATTTAAAATCTCAATCCCCGGAACCTTAACATCACCAACCCTGATACTTTCGCTCAGTCCAAGATCAGTAACATCAATGATAATCTCATCCGGAAAATCTTTCGAGAACCCTTTTGCTTTTAACGTACGTAAGTTTGATTTCAAACGTCCCCCCTGCTGAATCCCTTTGGCATAACCATCAAGGCGAACCGGGATTTCAAGTTTAACAGGAACATTTTCACGCACTTCAAGGAAGTCGATGTGTAAAAGTTTGTCTGTTACGGGGTGAAACTGCAACGCCTGCATAAATGCGTTGTAAATGGAGCCATCAACATCAATTTCTGTCTGATAAACTTTTGGAGTGTAAATCAGTTTCCGGAATTCGTTTTCGTGAGCCTGAAAATGTACTACTTTTTCGCCCCCGTAAATTACACATGGCACTAAATCCTGAGCTCTCAGTGATTTGCAATCTTTTTTACCAATCGCCTGACGAGCAGTACCTTTAATTTGGAATTTTTTCATTTGCTTTTCTAAAAATTAACTGTTTTGTAACTAAGTGTTTACTCAGATCTCCTTCATTAAGGAAGGTATCCGCATCACACCATCAAAGGTATGCTGCAAAACCGGGCGCAAAGATAACAATTCCTGAATTAGATAAACGCAGTACTGATTGATTTATTTTCGAATACTTTTTGAATAACATCGGCAAACAGCGGGGCGCACGAAATAACGGTGATTTTTTCTGATTGCCTGGTAAGCGGGATTGAATCAGTTACAAGAATTTCATCAATACATGAAGCTTCAATTCGTTCAAAAGCAGGCCCTGACAGGACAGCATGAGTAACGAATGCGCGAACTGAGTTGGCCCCCTTGGATTTCATTAAGTCGGCTGCTTTCGTAATGGTTCCGGCAGTATCGATAATATCATCAACAATAATGACATCCTTACCTTCAACGTCACCGATAAGGGTCATCGAATCAATCTGATTCGCCTTGCTGCGTGATTTATGGCAGATGACCAGGTCCGTTTTCAGATGCTTTGCGAATACATTCGCCCTTTTTGTTCCCCCCACATCGGGAGACCCTACAACAATATCACGAAGTCCCATTTGCTGAATATAAGGGATAAACAAAGCTACGGCGCTAAGGTGGTCAACCGGAACATCGAAAAATCCCTGAATCTGGTCTGCATGAAGATCCATTGTGATTAACCTGTCGATACCCGCGACGGATAACATATCGGCGACCACTTTTGCCCCGATGGAGACGCGGGGACGATCCTTCCGGTCCTGACGGGCAAACCCAAAATAAGGCATTACGGCAATCACTTTATAGGCTGACGCCCTTTTTGCGGCATCAATCATGAAAAGTAATTCCAGCAGATTATCAGCCGGGGGAAATGTTGACTGTACGATAAAAGTAAAAGAGCCCCTGATGGTTTCCTCGTAACATGGCTCAAATTCACCATCTGAAAACCGGGGACATGATGCTTTACCCAATTCTATTCCAGCGTTCTCAGCTATTTTCTCGGCCAGATATTTGGATTCCGTACCGGTAAAAATCTTGATACAACCTGTTGACATATTAGCGATTTTCTGGTTGAACTTAATTCGTTTCGATCCTTGGCAAAAGTAGAAATATTGAACCAACAACTAAACTGAAGGTCGACCTTTTTTGGAAAAAGAATTGAACAAACTGTTTACAACCTTGCTAAAATATTAATATGTTGGAATATACAAAGGTCGTTTTTCCACATACAGCCCTGACAGGTTTTTAAAACCTGTCAGGGCTAAATCAGGTGATTATTTACTTTCTTTTACAATACCTTCAATAAATCCGAGGAGTTCGTCCCTGCCCAGTTTGGTTCCTGAGGAGGTCACAAAAAGTGGCGGCAACTCTTCCCAGCTATTGAGCATCTCATTTTTGTAATCGGTGAGGTTCTTTTCCAGTTGCCTGCGCGAGAGTTTATCGGCCTTGGTAAAAACCATCGCAAAGGGGATCCCCTGTTCCCCCATAAAATTCATGAACTCGATATCGTTCGCCTGAGGTTTGTGGCGTGAATCGATCAGCGCAAATACGCAAAACAGATTCTCTCTGATTGCCAGATATTTATGGATAAAAGAGAGCCATTGCTGGCGTGATGAACGCCCCACTTTGGCATATCCGTAACCGGGTAAATCGACAAGAAACCACTCATCGTTGATATTAAAGTGGTTGATCAGCCGGGTCTTTCCGGGAGCAGTTGACACTTTTGCCAGATCACCAAAGCCGGTAAGCATATTGATCAATGATGATTTACCCACATTCGATCTCCCCACAAATGCAAATTCCGGTTTTTCGCTCACCGGGCATAAATCGGGGTCGGTATTGCTTATTACAAATTCGGCTTTTTTGATAATCATTTGCTATTATTTTATCAGTAGTGTTATTTTATATACACTTCAAGAAGTTTCGCTGCTCCTCCGTTTATAACCGAAAGCACAAAATTATTAATCTGGGCAGGAACCAAAACCGAATCACCTTTTCCGACTTCCATCACCTGATCTTCCCAGGCAAGGTTGCATTTCCCTTCCAGACAACAATAGATGACGAAGGTATCCAGACCGGCGAAATCACGCTCCACAGAAGTGGTCAATTGCAAAATATTGGTAGTGAAATACTGACAATCAACAAGTTTGATGGACTGATCCTTTACCGGCAGATAATCGGTCCGGTAATTTGTTTCATACTGGTAATCGATCGCATCGACTGCCAGATCGGTATGCAACTCACGCGGATTTCCGTGATCGTCAACCCGGTTAAAGTCATAAATCCGGTAAGTGACATCAGAGGTCTGCTGTATTTCGGCCACCACGATCCCTTTACCTATTGCGTGGACCCTTCCGGCAGGCATGAAAAATACATCTCCTTCTTTAACCTCTTCATAATTCAGGATCTCTTCCAGCTGACCGTTTTTAAAGTATTTCAGATATCCCTCTTTATCAATTTTACGGTTGAATCCGGAGATCAGCTTAGATCCGGGATCGGCCTGCACCACGCACCACATCTCCGTTTTGCCAAATGCATCGTGCCGCTCCATCGATAGTTCATCATTGGGATGTACCTGAATGGAGAGATTATCGTTGGCATCAATAAACTTGACAAGGAGTGGAAATTCGGTGCCAAACTTTTCATAGGCCTTTTCTCCCACAAGGTCCCCCATATACACTTCGATCAGCTCTTCAAGACTGTTTCCTTTTAAAAATCCGTTTGAAACAACTGATATATCATTCTGAACACCCGATATTTCCCACGACTCGCCGCAGTTGGGTAATCCGGGATATTCCTTATTCAGTAACTCTTTTAATTTATTGCCACCCCAGATCTTCTCTTTACAGATGGGGATGAATTTGAGCGGATACAGATTATTCATTGATCGTTTTTAATATTTAAAATTCGAAGTCTACCACAGCCCTGTCACAGGTATTGGCTCTGACTAGTTCCCCCACTTTCAGATGCTCCGGATGAACCTGGTAAACAGCCAGGTCGCCGGTTGTTTCAAAATGGGTGATCAGGCAAATATCATAAGAGGTGGCGTTAAGATCATAACTCTGACCGACTTCAATGTATTTCAGCACCTCAATTTTCTCCTTTAAAGAAAGCAAAGCCTTCGATATCTTATTCCGGACCAACGCTTTCAGGTCTTCGCTTTCAAACTCTTTCAGTTTAAAAAGAACTACATGTTTTATCATCAGGCATTCGATTTTTAATTATACAAATTTAATATTTTATCTTCAAAGTTGAATTAATAAGATTGGCCCATATAATACAACAGCCGGAATACAAAATATTTCCTTAATTTTGATTACTGTTATTTGTCGCTTTTTAAAAGCGGATATTTTTATGATCGGGAAAAATACACATGATTACATTAAAGCCATAATTTTCATTGCCAATTTATTAACTTATTAAATCTATGCTTATTATAGGTATTGCAGGAGGAACTGGTTCAGGTAAAACTACCGTTGTTAACGAGATCATTGCGCGGCTGAACAAGGCGGACGTTGCGGTAATTCCGCAGGATGCCTACTATCGCGACAACAGTCATTTACCCATCGATCAACGGCAGAAAATCAATTTTGATCATCCGGATAGTATTGAATTTGAATTGCTTATCGATAATATTAAAAAATTGAAAAATGGGGAGAGCGTCCATCAGCCACTCTACTCTTACCTGACCTGCACCCGTTTTGACGAGACGGTGGTCATCAAACCACAAAAGGTGGTTATTATCGAGGGGATCCTCTGTCTCCAGCCTGAAGAGTTACGTAAATTAATGGATATCAAGATATTTGTTGACTGTGCGGCCGATGTCAGGTTGTCCAGGGTGATCAGACGCGATATCATTGAACGGGGACGGGATGTTATTAAAGTACTGCAGCGGTATGAAGAGACCGTAAGACCGAGTCACCTGCAATTCATTGAACCTACCAAACGGTTTGCCGATATCATTGTACCTGAAGGGGGAGAAAACAAGGTTGCGATTAATATTATCACCCAATATATTAAGAAACACCTTCACGATAACCCATAAAAATACCGATATGCTTGATAAACTCTTGCCTGAACATGTATTGTTCATTGATATTGAAACGGTTTCGCAGTTTAAGGATCTGTCGGAAGCGCCGGAGAACATTCAGAAGCTGTGGACAAAAAAAGCCGGACAGATAGGGAAGGAGGGAGACACTGCTGAAACGCTTTATAGCCGGGCAGCGATCTATGCCGAGTTTGGGAAGATTGTCTGTATCTCTGCAGGCAAGATCTTTCGCAAGGGAAATGATCGGGCATACCGGGTAAAATCTTATTGTGGTGATGATGAAAAAACCATTTTGCAGGAATTCTCTGCAATGGTTACTGCATTTATGGAGAATCCCACCCATAAATTATGCGCCCATAACGGGCAGGAATTCGACTTTCCGTATATTGCCCGCCGGATGTTGATCAATGGATTACCCCTTCCTCCGATTCTGAATATTGCCGGGGCAAAACCCTGGGAGATAAAAGAGGTGATGCTTGACACGCTGCAGCTCTGGAAATTTGGCGATTACAAACATTATACTTCGTTGGAATTGCTTTGTGCAATCTTTAATATTCCGACCCCCAAGGACGATATCGACGGCAGCCAGGTAGGTGATATTTACTATAAAACATCAGATATACAAAGAATTGCCCGTTACTGCGAAAAAGACACTTTTGCAATTGCCCAATTGATGCTCAGGTTTAAAGGTGAACCATTGATTGATCAGGGAAACTACGAAATTGCAGGATTGGAAGATTAATGAGCGCTATTTGCATGGTTTTTATATTTTTGCACCATTAAAATTTAAAGTAAAAACAAATGCCGATAGTATTAAGTGGAATCCGGTCGACCGGTAACCTGCACCTGGGAAATTATTTTGGAGCTGTGAAAAATTTCATTGAGATGCAGTATGAGCACCAGACCTTCTTCTTTATTGCAGATTATCATTCGCTTACTACTCATCCCACACCTCACGACCTTCATACCAATGTCAAACAGGTTTTAGCCGAATACCTTGCATGTGGTATCGATCCTGAAAAAGCAACCATCTATATTCAGAGCGATGTGCCTGAAATTCCAGAGTTATACCTGCTTCTGAATATGAATGCCTATCTGGGGGAACTGGAACGGACCACCTCTTTCAAGGACAAAGCGCGTCAGCAACCCGAGAATGTCAATGCAGGTCTGCTCACTTATCCGGTTCTGATGGCTGCGGATATTATTATTCATAAGGCAAATCTTGTCCCTGTTGGGAAAGATCAGGAGCAAAACCTGGAAATGGCCCGCACCTTTGCCCGCAGGTTTAACCGGATGTATAATGTGGAAACATTCCCTATCCCCAGGGGGTACACATTCGAAGGGAAGGATATGGTGAAAATTCCGGGGCTTGATGGTTCAGGTAAAATGGGGAAATCGGAGGGGAATGCCATTTCGCTGGCCGAATCACCGGCAAGTATCCGTAAAAAGGTGATGCGGGCTGTCACAGATGCGGGTCCGACGGAGATGAACCAGAAAAAGCCCGATGTCATTCAGAACCTGTTTACCCTCATGGAGACCGTTTCGGCACCCGATGTTGTGGCCCATTTTGATGCGGCCTATAATGACTGTTCCATCCGGTATGGTGACCTGAAGAAACAGCTCGCCGAAGATATCATCCATTTCACCACCCCGATCAGGCACCGTATTGAGGAGATTTCCATGGATCATGCTTACCTGTCGAAGGTTGCAAAGGATGGCGCGGAAAAAGCGCGCGCCTCGGCTTCAAAAACACTCAATGAAGTCAGGGAAATTATTGGTTTCAGGAAGTTCTATTAACTGACAAAGCGTTAATAGCCAGCAGTTGATTGCCAGATGCATATTCCTGGGAATTTATTCCTGTCATATTTCATATTCGTGCCAAATTATCCTACTTTCGTAAGATAATGACTAATTGACCGAATATGCCGCTGATCATAATTGTTGCCGGAATAATCCTCCTTTTTGTTTTAATTACTATTTATAAAATAAGTGCATTCCTTTCATTATTAATCACTTCGTTCGTTGTTGGATTGCTGAATAAGATGGATCCTGCAACCATCCTGCAATCGATCACCTCAGGACTTGGGAGTACGATGGGAAGCCTTGCACTGATCATCGTATTCGGGGCGATGCTCGGAAAACTCCTTGAGGAGAGTGGCGCAGCTTACCAGATCACCAATAAACTGGTCGATCTTTTCGGGGTGGGAAAGATTCAGATTGCAATCATGATTACCGGGTTTCTTGTTGGTCTGCCAATGATTTATAATGCCGGTTTTCTCGTTTTGATTCCACTGATTTATGCCCTGGCTCATTCCACCAAATTGCCTTTAATCTATCTTGGACTTCCCTTGTGCGCCGCTCTCTCGGTTACGCATGGTTTTCTTCCGCCGCATCCCGCTCCAACCACCATCGCTTTTATTTTTCATGCCGATCCTAACCGGACCCTGCTTTACGGTATGATGGTAGCGCTTCCCAGCATCATCATTGCAGGTCCAATATTATCAAGATTTTACAGTAAATGGAAACTGATCCCTCCTCCTGAACTTTATGTCGCGCGTGAATTTGCCAAATCAGAGTTGCCATCACTCTCGTCCAGTCTGATCACCGCATTAAGTCCCATCGTGCTAATGCTGTCAGGCGCCATCATCCAGATGGCTCTGCCTCCAGGTACCGGTAATATCAAGCTGTTGAAATTTATCAGCGAGCCGTCGGTTGCCCTGTTTATTGCTGTCTTTATTGGCGTTTACCTCCTGGGGATACGAAAGAAAAAGAAGATGTCAGACCTGATGAGAAGTTTATCCGCGGCAACAGCTGCAATATCAATGATCCTGCTCATTATTGCTTCAGGTGGCGCTTTTAAGCAGGTTTTGATCGACAGCGGAACGGCGGAATATATTAAACAAATCGTTGGCGGACTTAACGTATCTCCGTTGGTCCTTACCTGGTGCGTGGCGACGTTAATCCGGTTTGCCATCGGTTCCGCGACGGTTTCATGCATTACAGCCGCAGGGTTGACCTTACCGTTGGTTGAGGGAACAGCAATTTCACGTGAGCTGATGGTTATCGCTACGGGCGCCGGAAGCCTGATGTTCTCCCATTTTAATGATACCGGATTCTGGATGTTTAAGGAGTATTTTAATACCACCGTTAAACAGACATTCATGGTATGGACGGTGATGGAGACCCTCATCGGGATTATGGGATTGCTGGGAGTGTTGTTGTTAAGTCATCTAATATAAAAAAAGTTGCCATGCTGGTAATTGACAGTGATATTGGAAATTATGTTTGGTCTGAAGGGATCAGGTATTCCTGTTTTGCCGGGAATAATTACCTTGGATTGGCCAATCATCCTCAAATCGTTGAAGCAGCTGTTGAAGGGGCCAAAAAGTATGGAATTAACTTTTCAGCCTCAAGGCAAACAACGGGAACAGCGGCAATTCATCTTGAACTGGAGCGGCAATTAGCCCTTTTTAAACAACGTGAGGATGCGGTTGTTTTTGCTTCCGGGTACCTGGGAAATAAGATTTTGCTTCATACCCTCAGGGGTGAATATGATGCCATTTTTGCAGATCAGTCGGCACATTCAAGTATTCTGGATGGGATTCCCTGCGATGTAAAGAGAGTTTACTTTTATGACCATTGTAACGCTGAAAGCCTTGAATTTCAGATTTATAAAAACAAATCGCTCAGCCCACTGGTCATTACCGACGGCATTTTTGCGCTTACAGGTGAAATCGCCCCGCTGGATAAAATTTACCAGGTAGTGGCAAACAATAACGGACTCCTGGTAGTGGACGATGCCCATGCAACAGGTGTGCTTGGGGAAAATGGGAGGGGGACGCCCGAATATTTCGGACTTGGGGAGGCGTCCCGGATCTTCCAGACTGAGACCATGAGTAAAGCGATTGGCGTTTATGGGGGATTTATTTCAGGAAGTAAAGTGCTGATCCAAAGCATCAGGGAAAAATCTCCTGTTTACGGCGCATCAACTGCATTGCCACCACCACTTGTCTCAGCCGGAATTGCGGCTTTAAAACTGATTGGTGAACAACCGGGACTTAGAAATAAGGCACTCTTGAATGCGTCCCGAATAAGGGATGGAATAAACCTGTCAGGACTCCAAACGACAAACAG
>JAHEYS010000503.1 GCA_023251475.1 Prolixibacteraceae bacterium | reverse complement strand
GTGAGAATGACATAAACCGGGGTGGCTTTCCCGATCACAAAAGTAAACAAACCCAGGAAAAACAAGGTTGCTTTGGGATTTAACACATTGGTCAGAAAGCCCATTCTAAATGCCTGAAAACGGGTCAGATCTGTTCCGCTCTTCTCTTCGTTCACATCCAGTTTTGACCCTTTGGCCATCAATGAACTGATCCCCATCCAGATCAGGTAACCGGCGCCAAGAAATTTGATCAGGGAAAACAGTAGAATCGATTTTGAAATAAGGTAACCAACTCCTGCTGCACAATAAAACAAATGGATCCCAAGGGCCATGCTGATCCCAATACCGGTAAAGATACCTGCACGACGGGAATAGCAAAGCGAATTCCTGACTGTCATCACGAAATCGGGTCCGGGACTGATGGCCGCCAGCAAATTCAAAAGGGCCACTGTACCAATTAAGGGTAGGTATTCCATTGGTTATGAAAGGTCATTAAATCCGGGAATATCATCAAGTCTTACCGGCCTGCCGTTTTTTAATCCGACCCCGATGACTTTAGCGCTGGCAACAATCAGATTATCAGTTAACCTGAAAATAGCCTGATCAAACACCATTCTCAATTGCCCCTCTCTGTGTATACCTAACTTTACCACAAATAGGTCTCCGCTGGTCAGTGAGCGTTTATAATCGATCTCGATCCTTGACACGACCAGGTCGATCCCGTCGGTGTGTAAGGCGGCAAAGTCGATATTTTTACCGGTTAAAAAGGTGTGCCGCGTATGCTCGAAGTAATTCAGATAAACAGCATTGTTAACGATTCCCTGCAAATCACATTCATAATCACGAACTGTGAATTCAAGCTCGTATTGGTAACTATCTGTTTGTTTATGCATTACATTTATAGGCTAATTATCCTGCACCCCCTTGCAGGAATTTTGTTCCAAAAAAGATGGCGCAATTTCCGTAATTTTTTTAACCTGTCCAAATCAATCAGGCTGAGCGACGTTCTCAAAAAGGGGGTAAAAGTGAAAATCTCTGATGGAAATCAGTTGCAGGCAAGGATTATTGTAAAGGAACCCTGAGATAGCCCCTGTGTCTGGCAGTCTGCTAACACCGTTGTTCCGCTGATTTGACCGGTTGGGGAAATAGTTGAATTCAGATTGGCGGTAGTGATATTTTTTTGGGTATTTAGTTCTGTAAACAAACCATCCCCGGTTGTGACGGATAGTACCGTTAATTTTTCAGGTACATTGATGGTAATCAGGTCCCCTGAGTTAATGGTCAGCACCCCGAATGTTACCTTGTTCGAAGTTATGGTTACCTCTCCCGATTTTAGGGTGTTATTAATGACTGTTTCAAGCGCAAGACCTAACAGGGCTTGTGATGATGCACTTACCGATTCAATAACTTCAGCAGTCATGTGTCCGGTTGTAAAGGTTTGAGCAATAGATTTCTCAGATACTCCAGGTCCGAGGATAAGTATCAATAAAAAAATCTGTTTTAATCTCATTTTTATGGAATCCGGGATCATATCTTTTAATTTCTCTGCTGCTGAATATTCATTGCCTTTGTAAAATATTAGTTGCCTTGGGACTAATATTGTTACCCCGTTTTAGGGAAAATCTCCTTAATTTTTAAGTGATATTTTAATCAAAAGCAGAATACAGTAAATCAAGACCTGAGTATTTATCTCCGGTGCACAGGAGTTACGAATAATAAAACAAATCGTGAATCAGCCTGTTAAAATAGGAGTTAATATATTTTAAAATGAGAACTCTTGAGCAGGTTAAAAATAAATTAGGTAAATCATATGAAGACCTGGAATTTCTTCTGAATTGTCTGAGGGAGGTAATGGTTGAATCTGATGAGGCTGAACTGGCCAACGATATTCCATGGCTCACCCTTTCCCCGGACTTTGTTGAGAAAGGTTTTACCGGGAAACATCTGCAGTTATACTCCACCTGTTTTCAGCTGCTGAATATTGTTGAGGTGAATGGGGCCGTTCAAACCCGGAGGAAAAAAGAGGATCAACATCCACTTTCCGAAATTAACGGGCTGTGGTCCTATAATCTGCAGCTTTTAAAGGATAAGGGGTTTAGTGCGGCAGAGATCGCAGAGCGACTGTCAGATATCAAGGTGGAACCTGTTTTGACAGCTCACCCGACAGAGGCAAAACCCACCATCATGCTGGAGCACCTGCGCAATTTATACCTGCTGGTTGTCAGACGCGAGAACCAGATGTACAGCAAACAGGAGCAAAATGAAAACCGGAAAAACATTAAGATCGCCCTCCATCGTATTTGGCGAATCTCTGATGTGTACACCGAAAAGCCGGATATTGATTCTGAACTGGATAACATTATTCACTATCTGACCCAGGTTTTCCCGGAAGTTATCACCTTGCACGACAGACGTCTGGTTCAGGCATGGGAGGAGGCGGGTTTTGACGTGCGACTGATTCGCGGAACCAGAAATTTCCCTAAGATCACCTTCGGAAACTGGGTCGGAGGCGACCGTGACGGACACCCGCTGGTAACCGCCGGGGTAACTCAAAACACGCTGCTTAAACTCAGGTTAAAAGCGTTTCAGGTGATCAGGAAGAACCTTTTCGGATTGCAAAAGAACCTGAGTTTCAACTGTAGTGCCGCACAATCGGATCCTATGTTTCAGGATAATTATAACCGGTTATACATTGAACAACGTGAATTTGCCGGACATTTTAAACTTGATTATCCCGGCGAGGCTTTTAAACAATATGTAGCCTTTCTGATTGCCAGAATTCCTGTTGCCGTCTTCGAAGGGGAGGAGAGTGGAATCCGTGAGGATGAGATCAGCTATAAATACCCGGGAGTCCTTGTTAAAGACCTGGATATTTTACGGAACGGATTAATCGCGTTTGGAGCCTCGGAGATCGCATTTACCGATGTTAATGAAACCATCCGGACGGTAGAAACTTTCGGTTTTCATCTGGCAAAGGTCGATATCCGCCAGAACAGCCGGTATCACGATCTGGCCCTCTCCCAACTGATGAATGCCGCTCAGCTGGACGGAAATGGTTACCTGAATGGGAATGAAGAGGGGCGAATCTCGTTTATCAATAAAGAGATCAACTCGTGCCGCCCTTTTACACATCCCAATATCACCATAGGGGATGAGGCGAAAGCCATTGTGGATAATTACCGGGTGATTAGTGATCACCTCAATAAATATGGGAAGGAGGCATTGGGCGCACTCATTGTGAGTATGACCCGCAATGTATCAGATTTACTGGTTGTCTATCTGCTGGAAAGGGAAGCCGGCTTAATGGTCACCACTGCCGACGGACTGGCATCGCGGTTGCCCGTTGTCCCGCTTTTTGAGACGATCGAAGATTTAATCAACAGCCCTCAGATTCTTGATGAATTTTTAGCTCATCCTGTGACTGTGAACAGCCTGAAATTGCAGCAGCAAACCGACGCCTTGACCACCCCGGTACAGCAGGTGATGATCGGGTACAGCGACAGTAACAAGGATGGCGGTATATTGGCCAGCCAATGGTATTTGTATGAAGCGCAATCGAAGCTGGCCGGGATAGGAATCAAACATAATGTCAGGATCCGGTTCTTTCATGGCAAGGGGGGATCCATCAGCCGTGGGGCCGGGCCTACACACTGGTTTTTACGTGCATTACCGCCGGGAACGATCAATGGCGATATCCGTCTTACCGAACAGGGGGAGACCAT
>JAHEYS010000218.1 GCA_023251475.1 Prolixibacteraceae bacterium | reverse complement strand
CCGGCATTGGACTATTAACCTTGAACCTTACTTTTGTATTGCCATTAGCACTCTTTTCAGCAGTGATTTCCTGAATTTTTGGCATTGGTTTTCCTATTCCCTTCAGAAAATAATCAAAATAAACCTGCTCCATCGACAACCATCCGGGTTGTTCAGGAGTCGCCCCTGAAGTTCCACCGGGGAGATCGATTTTATGGGAAGTATTAGGTGAAAAGACATGGTTGACCGGACCCTTGATGATCCGCAGGGTCGACATGACTGCCGGCGGATAAAACCAGTTGTCATTGGTTCCTGCTGCAAGGAAGAAGGGCGTTTTAATCGCATCAGCACGACGACCGGCGTCAAGGTATTTGAGCCAGGTGGCCCGTTCTTCGGGTTTCATTGTATTCAGATTTTTGAGGAATGTCGAACCGTCATCATAAAATCCTGAACCATAGACAGAAAATGAAGCTTTAATCAGCGGGTTTGCCAGGCCGCTTACGATTGTTGTGAGGTAACCTCCCCAGGAGATTCCCAGAACTCCAATCTTATCTTTGATTACATCCGGCTGGGCATTCAGCAGGTAAAGACCCTGGACCGATGCGAGTACAGCACTGAAAATCGTACTTGAAGTGACATCCGGACGGGTTACAAAACGATTTTCTCCGTATTTGATCCCTTCCCACGGTCCGTGAGAAAAAGGTATTTTTTCAGGATTGGCAACGCCAGGTTCATCCACAACCACGACGACATAGCCCAACGCCGCCCATTTTTTGGCTTTATCAATTTCGGCAAAACCACCACCACCGTGCAGGAGTAAAAGACCCGGGTAATTACCCGCTTTCTCCGGGCGGACAATTGCACCAAAAATCACAGCTTCCTCATTTTTGCCCTTGTTTTTATAGTCGTATGAATGAAATACAACTTTCCGCCAACGTACACCATTGGCCGTCTCCTCGCCTAATTCCTTTACAATCTTAGGGGCCTGGCCGTCAAGATAAGGCAGGAATGGATCGCCATTTACAACCGGTTTATCCTTCTCCGAAACAATGACGGTCCCGATTTTAGACGACTCCGGAAAGGAAGACTCGTTAGTTGCCGAAGTAACATCAACATTAACAGGATCTTTAATTATTGTCTGGCTGATTGCTTTACTAAGCCGGTAACCAAAATCACAGTTAACGGCTGTATTTTTTTCGAAGATCGTTCCCAGGATTCCCACAGTGCTTTTGAGGGCTTCGGGAGTTGTAGACCTCACCTCATTCCAATATCCCTCTCCCGTTATAAAAGATTTGGTATTTGGTTTAAATGTTTGTACCAGATTCCTGCGGATTTCGACTCCAAGTGTACCGGTACCTAACAAGGCATGCGTTTTCTGGATGGCAAGCACCGAACAAATATGGGCAGGCCGTTTATTATCAGTACGTATCACACGGTTATTTTCGACCAAAAAATTCCATATCAGGTTAAAACGGCCAATCTCCATGCGCTGATCGGCGCGGAGATAAATCCCTTCAGAATTGGTCAGCTTATTCCCTTCAATAACCACGTCATGTCCACCACAGTAGAACCAGATGCCCCGGTTGTTTCCTTCGAGGATATTGTCCTTGACGAGCCAGTCTTCAGCCGACCATTTCATAATGTCATATTCGCTTCCCGCTTCAGGAAGCACGTCCCACGGGCGGTCAATCTGAAGGGTATTGTCGTCGTTAGAAGTGATGTACCGCCATTGACCCGTCCCTTTTCCCGAAACGATTGCCACTGCATTTGAAAAAGAGGGTACACTCGCATTGACATCCCCTTTTTGATTTGTTTCGTTGGTGCCAAATCGCGACCATTTCTGATGGGAATCACTCAGCGATGTCGCTGTGGCGCCCGTGGCTTTGCCGAGGGTCTGCCCTACCGGATTACCCCCCTGGCTCAAAATGGTTTCACCCATGTTCTTATCAATGATAGGTGCACCATCGACGTCCATCCGGTTTTTCATCACGACGATGTCTTTCGCATAGTCGATATTAAATCCGCCGGTCTCTCCCTTTTGGGTTTGAAGATTTCCGAGGCGGGTAATGTGGTTATTTTCGATAAAACCATTAAAGCTTTCGCTGAATCCAAACCGTCCGGCCGAATAATGGACACGGTTATTATGAACAGCAAAGTTGGTTGAGCCGTCGCAATGCCATAACCATGGCCAGGTGATCTGTGCATAATAATTGAAATCACAGTTTGAAATCACCATCCGGTCGACAAAAGACCACGAAAGTCCCCAGGCAATTGCCAGATCGAAACGACAGTTGATCGCAAAAAATTCAAAGCCGGCAGCTCCCGCTTTTTTATCGGTGGGTCGCATCGTCTTGAGACTGTGACGCCACAATCCCGAGGTGTTTACGTTCTGAATTCCCAGATCGGACAAACCACTCTGTTTTGTTCCCAACGGCCACAGGAGTGCCACACCTTCGGTTATTTCGTCGGGCCAGCCCCCTTTTCCGATCGGATCGGGATAGGGTGGCGGGGTGCCATATCCATACTGAATAACCGACCTTCCGGGGCCATCCCCTTTAAGGACAACATTCGATTTCATCGTCAATCCGCTACCAGTGGCAGCTTCGAGGCGGTATTTACCTTCAGGAAAATAGACCACTCCTCCCCCATCGGCATTTGCCTTGTCAATCGCTTGTTGAATCGCAATCCGGTCATTGGCAACACTGTCGCCTTTAGCCTTTACTTTTAAACGGACATCCGTTTTTATGTTGTAAATGTTTTTGTCAAATTTAAAATCTGCGCCCCAGGGTGCACCGACGCCAAACGGATCGGGAGCAACTGCACGGGCAAGTAAGGTCTCATCGGCTGTCGATTCACCCCATTTTCCACCGGCGCCATTGGTTACTATTAAAGAATATCGCCTCCCCGGAATGAGTCCCATGGGAGCTTTCAACTGCAAAATATAGGGATCGGCCTGGATGACTTCAGCCTGGAGTGACTGTTTTTTACCGCCATCGTAAAATACAAAAGCTGGTTTCTGTCCGGGAAAATACAGGTTCCGTCCAAAAACCCTGAAGGTATAACCCGGCATAATCTCTTCAAATTCAACTGTCATCACACGGGCACGGTTAATAAAGACGGGCTCGCTCAACTGCTGACCGTTTTTGATCCAGATGGCAGTGAGTTGTCCGGCAGGAAGAATTTTCTCGTCGGGTAAAACGGCAGAGACATAACTGTCGGACCGGCTTAGTACGGTCAGAGTGGCCTTTGGAGCCAATATTTTTTCATCCCCTTTCACTATGGCATACCAGATTTCAGCATCGGGACCGAAGGAATCGCCCTGAACACCAAATGCCTCCCCCGGAAGCGCCCCTTCATTATAATTAAAGATGACCGGTGTGCCGGAATCCCTGGGATTACTTCCATACACCTGTATGACTGATGTCCAGTTGCTTATTATCAATATAACGATCAAAATCGTTTGCAGCCTGATATGCTTCATTTGATTATTTATTTTATTTTCTTAAAAATTATTTTTCCATTCGACCTCCTGAGGCAGACGGCCTGAAAGGGCAGCTTTTGCCGCTACTTTCCCGGCTGACTCGCCCATCGCCACAGCATTTCCCGTGACACGGTAACTGGCATGGGCAAAGAAATCACCACTGATATTGCGTCCTGCCATCATTAAACCCTTCACATCCTTTGCAATTAGCGAGCGCAGCGAAATATCGTAGGGCTTCACTTTAAAAGAGGGGTCAACCCCTTTATTCTTCGCCGGATCAAGTGCGTGGATATCGACACTGAAAGTGGTCCGGCATACGGCATCGTCAAACCTGGCCCCCCGGATCATATCCTCTTTGGATACGGTATAAAGTCCGTGAATCCGGCGGGATTCGCGAATCCCGATCTGGTCAGCGGTTGCCACTATCCGGATATCCTTCCACATGCCACCCAGACTTCGCAATGCATCAATCTGACGATGCAATTCGGCTCGCGCTGCGATTGTTGCCTTTGTTATTTCTATAGCATCCAATGAGTTCAGATTATACTGATGGTTAGACATCAGTGAAAAAAAATCGTTCCTTATCGAAAAGAAGGTTGGCTTGGCATAGGAACAGTCGGCGCCCCCCTTCCGGATTTCAGTCAGAAGATTATCCTTCGATTCAGCCCAGGTCAGTCCGGGCATCTCTATCATTTTGCGATCCTGCAGATCTTTCAGGCTAATTCCCGAGACAAGCATATTAAGCGAAGCCGGTTGTGTCTGTCCGGTTTGGGGATGCCCAAGGTCAAAACCACAACCTGCGCGGGCGGCAAGGTCACCATTGCCGGTCGCATCAATAAATATACTTGCCGGCCATGCCTGCCTGCCATTGCAGTTTTCGGTGATGACCGTGGTCAGCCTCCCTTTGTCAACAATGGCATCTGTCACCCGGGTATGGTACAGTAATTCAACACCCGAGTCGACACAAAATTTTTCGAGCCACAATTTGGTGATCTCCACGTCGAACCAACGGGGCTGAACCACTCCTGCATATTTTTGAATATCAAGAAGTTCACGCATTAGTCCCCCTTTATTCTCTGCATCCAGAAAGTGGGTCATTAAACCGGCTGTCCACACTCCTCCTAAATATCCCTGCAGTTCGATAAGCCGGACTTTTGCCCCGTTACGGGCAGCAGAAACAGCCGCCGCAAAACCAGCCGGCCCCCCGCCACAGACAATGACATCCGACTTTTCGCACAAAGGGATCGTTACCGCAGGCAACCTGACGCCCCCTTTTGAGCGTTCTCCAGCCTGTGCAATTCCATTAAAATCAAGTCCGGCAACGGCAATACCTGCTAAAGTCCCGGTGATAAATTTCCTGCGCTTCATCATTGACCTTGTCTGATTAAAATAATTATGTTTTAATGAGGGTGTCCAATAACTTTAAAAATTACTCTTCTTCTCTCTGTGAAACGCTGTACCTTCTCTGTTAAACAGTTAATTACACAGACAAGAAACAGCGGTACGCAGAGTGTTTTTGGTCAAACTCATATTTTTATTTACCTAACGCCTTAGCAATAGCTTTTTCTGCCAAAGGGGCCATTATACTGTAACCCAATTTATTGGGGTGAACTCCGTCTGAACTGTACTCGGTTTTCAGTCCCGGGCGGCTATCCACCATCGCAGAATAATAATCGAGGTAGATAAAACCTTTTTTTGCTGCATACGCTTTCATCCATGTGTTCATTACGAGAATTTTCTCGTAAGGTTTTAAACCTGGTTTCCAGGGATAGTCGTATGCCGGAAGGATCGAACAAAGAATCACCTTTATGCCATTCGATTTAGCAAGATCGGCCATCGAAGCAAGGTTATCCTGTATCATTTCGAGGGTTGACGGACCCGAATTTCCGGCAATGTCGTTTGTACCTGCAAGGATAAGCACCACCTTTGGTTTCAGATTAATTACATCGGCCCGGAAACGGACCAGCATCTGCGGGGTGGTTTGTCCGCCAATACCGCGACCGATATAGGGCCGTCCTTCAAAAAATTCAGGAGAGGTCCGAACCCAACCATCGGTAATTGAATTTCCCATAAAGACCACCCGCTTTTCATTCGCGGCGGGTAATCCCAGTTTTGTATTGCTTTCGCCATACCGTTTCAGGTTGGGCCAGTCGAGTTTTAACCATTTGTCGTAATCGGCTTTATCTTTTGCAATTTTCGCTTTTAGGGCAATTGAATCGGTTGCTGCAGCTGCTTTAGGATTTTGTGCCAATAAAGCCTGCGTGCTGATCATCAAAATGATGAACCCAAGGGCTAATTTTAGATTTCTCATCTTTATTTTGTTTTTCCCGGACGTGAA
The DNA here is from genome assembly GCA_023251475.1 of Prolixibacteraceae bacterium. Lineage (GTDB taxonomy): Bacteria > Bacteroidota > Bacteroidia > Bacteroidales > Prolixibacteraceae > JAAFHB01. Next base: position 5,479 of record JAHEYS010000218.1, on the reverse strand, counting down.
TCAGTTCTGAAAGGATTTGCCGGCAAACCTTCTGCATTATAGAAGTTCAGATCATCCGGATTATTCGCCCAGCCATATCGTACTGCGGCAGGATTCTGGATGGTTTCATTGATCACCAGCACCGTATTTGAATTGATAAGGACAGCCTTGGCCCATTTAAAATCGCCATTTTCTGAAGCAATTGTAAATCCGTTTATGTAGCCATACTTGTTATTCACCTTTAGTCCGCCACCGATGTTGTCGAAGGTGATATAGATTCTGTTCTGATCGATTTTCATCGATTTATAAGTCGGACCAGTATACACAAGAGACTCACCATAAGCGACTTTACGGGCAGCCAGTGATAAACGGTAACCAACCACCTGTTTGTCGGTAGGGTGAATATTTCCTGCATCACCGGCGTCAATTATATTGGCCATGCCGGTATTCTCCAGTTGAAGTGTCTGGGTCTGAGCTTCGCGCAATTCGGCCCAATCGCTTTCGACAGGTTCCGTAACCGGTTTCATGTAGTTGGCCAGCTGAACAAACAGGAACGGAAAATTACCCTGGTTCCATTTTGTTCTCCAGTCTTTGATCATATTTGGGAAAACCCGTTTGTACTGCTGAGCTCTTGAAGCGTTTGATTCACCCTGGTACCAGATGGCCCCCTTGATTCCGTAAGGGATAATCGGATTGAGCATTCCGTTAAAAAGGAGTGTCGGATAGTCGTTCGGACCCACTTTGGTAGTTTTCATATCAACGGTCTGAAGTTTCGTGAGTTTTTCCGAAAAATCGGCGTCCTTCGCGATCGTCTCAGTACTTGTCCAGGTTTCAGCAACCGTACCGCCCCAGGAGGTGTGGATCAGACCAATTGGAATTTTCAGATGTTCGTTAAGATTGCGGCCAAAGAAATAGCCGACAGCCGAGAAGTTAGGGACAGACTGTGGTGTACAGATGCTCCATTCACCATCTTCGAGGTTCACCTGCGGCTCTTTGGAGACCCTTTTCTTCACCGTGAAGAGTCTGATTGACGGATAATTGGCTGCAGCAATTTCGACTGCTGAATTTTTTGTGCCCGCAACCTTGAACTCCATATTTGATTGTCCGGAACAAACCCATACATCCCCGATCAGGATATTTTCCATGGAAAGGGTATTCTTCCCTTTGATGGTCATTTTGTAGGGACCACCATTGTTCATTTTAGGGAGTTTTACCTGCCATTTGCCATTTTTACCAGCCTTTGCGGTTGCGGTGTTCTTGTCGAGTGTTACCGTAACTTTTTCACCTTTTGACGCCCATCCCCAAACCGGAATTTCGATTCCCTGCTGAAGAACCATATTCGTACCAAAAACCGGAGGAACCGATACCTGTGATACACCAGTAAATGACCACAACAGGAGAAAAAACAGGGTCGATGTTTTAAACATGTTCATTTTCATAACTAATAAGATAAAAATTAAAATTATTCTTTGATAAATTGTTTATGTCTGATTAACTCATCCTTCAGGTTTTCATACTTCACATCCTGAACTGCGATCTTTTGATCGGCTGCGATTGCCGCCGCTATCCCTGCACTCTGTCCCAAAATCATAAAAACGGGTTCCATACGGATGGAGCCATAAGCAATATGTGAACAGGAAATGCAAACCGGGACCAGTAAATTGGTACACTCTGTCCTTTTTGGTGTGAGCGATTTGTAGGCAATCAGGTAGGGTTTTTCGGGGGAAACACCTACATCCCCCTCATTCTGTACCATCCCGTCAGGTGTGACAAAACGCTGAACATTATGGGAGTCCATGGTATAGGAGCCCATCCCCACTGGCTCAGGAACCACCCATTTGCCAAGAATATCGTTTTCGGTCATTACATACTCCCCCACCATGCGTCGCGATTCGCGCACATAAATCTGGTAAGGCCAGTTATTGTTGGCGGTAAACTCATCTTTTGCCAGACCCCATTCATTCAGTTCGTTTCTCACCTTTTCAGGAATCCGCCTGCTCGTAGCGGTGAAATAGAGGAGCCCTTTCTGATAAGTCTCATGCTCTTTAAGAATCTCTTTGCGACGTTCGTAGGAAGCTTCAGGATAGTCGTAGTTCATCCCAATATTGTCGGTACTGAATGGCCCGGCATTGTTGGAGTCGGTTTTCTTATTCGGGACAGCGAAGAAGTTGGTCACATTACGGGTCTGATCGAATCCGGCAGCATACATCCGGACCAGGATTTCGTACTGTGTCGAATCGTAACCCTCCGGCTTTTCGAAACGAACCTGGTTTTCAGGCACGTGGCTAAGGCACATCCGGTAACAATAGGCCTGAATTTTGTGATCCGCCGCACCATATTCACCCGGAGAGTCCGATGAAATCCGTGGTAACAATCCACTGGATGGATTACCCGGAATTTGATATGCACTAACCTTTTGCTGCAGATAATGGAGGTGATGATGGACGTCGGTCTGAACCCCATTCCAGTTTTCACCGTATTCACTGTTCGACTCGCGTCCGACATGACAGGAAACACCGGCAGCAGCCATAAGGTCCCCTTCATAGGTGGCATCAATGAATATTTTACCGGAAAAGTTCTTGCCTGACAATGTTTTAAAAGAGGTGATCTTTCCATCTGCAAATTTCACTCCGCCGGAACGGTCGAGCCACTCGTCGCGAAGAACCTGGATTTTCGCCTCAGCGATATGCGTTTCAAAAATATCTTCAGCCACATGGGGTTCAAATGTCCACATGGTTTTACCCTCTTTATCCATCGCAGCAGTCCCCTGTCCCTGGTTGCCAAATTCAGACTGAGCTTCCCATTTCCAGGCCTCAGCCGTTTGGTAATGCAGATAAACACGGTGGTAAAAATCGCGTGACAATCCCCCGATGACCGACTTGTTGCCGACATCGGTAAATCCCAGTCCGGAAGCGGAGAGGCCCCCAATATGTTTGTCAGGAGAGACCACAATTACCGATTTGCCCATTTTACGAACCTGAACAGCAGCCATTATTCCCGCTGAGGTTCCTCCGTAAATGATCACGTCGGCTTCAAAATTATTTTTATTCAGAACCGGGGTTTGACAGCCTGTCCACAGGGTCAATCCGATGATTAGGAATATGAATAGTTGTCTCTTCATTAGAAATTACTGTGATATTATTTTGATACTATTCTGATATTACTTTGATGTTATTTTGATATTGCTTATTACTCCGGTAAACCTGCTTTCCCGCGCACCCCTGACTCCTTTTTCACCTCTGGATTTTGGGTATTGTTGTTGTCCAGAACGTTATCGCGCGTGGTGGCATTACCGGCACATTGCTCCTTGATGTGGAATATGTCAGCATTCAGATTCGTGAACACATTGTCCTGCACGCGGATATAGCCACTGTTGTTATCCAAAAAGATCCCGTTAACGGGGTATCCATCGGCCCATACGCACTTGCCAAAATCGTGCATCCAGTTTTGGATGATTTTGGTTCCGGGCTGAAGCGCAAGTGTATAAATTGCTCCGCCATCGTCGTGTAACTGCATCACATGATGGATGTTATTTCTCCGGATCAGGTTATCGCGCATGCCGCTGATGTTGTCGCCATAGTGGTTTCCAATCTGCATCCCCGAATACATCCCAAAACGGATTTCATTATTTTCGACGACAAGACCGGCGACACAACTTGCCAAAAGGGCCATTCCATTGGTATAGTTCATACCAAAATTTTCGATCAGATTATCGGCCACCACATCATTTTTACAAAACAGGCTGTCGGGGGGAAACGATTTCTTGTAGGTATCGATCACCACACCATTTGCACAGATCTGATCCAGGTGGCAATGCTGTATTTTACTGTTTTTCACCCCTTTGGTGAAAACAACTCCATGAAACCCGGCGCCAAGCACTTCACAATTTGTCACTGTGAAATTATCCGCAAACTTCACCTCGATGATCGCCCTGTCATCCAGGGCAGAATATCCCCTTCCCTGCACCGCCTGTGTGGCAATCAACCCGTCACGGCTTGGAGTCGTCCAATTGGTGTAGGCCATCTGAAGGTTTTTAAGTGTCAGATTGAACGCCGGTTTTGTGGCCTCACCGCTTACTTTTACGATCGTTTCCAGCACGGGATAGATGACCTCCATTTTCCGCAGGTCTTCTCCCTGAACAGGCATATAGTACAATAAATTTTCAACTTTGTCGAGATACCATTCGCCACTTTGGTCCAAAAAGGCAAGGGCATTTTCAAAATAGTAGGGCTTGCCCGGTTTCAGCATGCTCGAGTACAACTGGAAAAAATGTTTCCTGGCCGGAAGCATCGGCGTAATATAAGTTGTATCCTTTTCTGTCTTAAATGATTCGATCCGGACCCGGCTTTGATACCAGTGCTGATTAAAAACCATCTCTGCGTCGTCGCGGTTATTCCATTTGGGAATTTCGGAGGAATTGATTTTGATGGTCTGATTCTTTAAATCAAAACCGAGACCCCGGTAATAAGGACCAAAATCGGTATTATTTTCACGGTTAGGGGTTCTCGCCCTTACCGCCATTTTGCCATTCACATATAATTGACGAAAATCTGTCCCGGCTGGAACTTTGGCCCTGAAAATTCCCTTCCCCGATTTTTCCCACCCGGTGATTTTTCTTCCGCCCGACAGGGTGACTTTCTCCCCCTGAATCCCCATCAAAATCAGACTGTCCTTTTTGGTTCCGGTTTCACGGTTGGTGATTTCAAGGGGCTGGTTTAGCAGATAGTCCCCCCCCTTTAATAACACGTTGACAGTACCAGGGTGTTTACCCCTTACTTCACGCAATTTTGAAGTTAATCCTTCGATATTTCCGGGTTGTTCTTTTGAAAAAATGGTTCCTGTACCAGTAGCCGAAACGTATAAAGTTTCCTGTGATTGCGCCAGGAAAGCAGCAAAAACAAAGAAAAATAAAACGACAGTTTGTTTTTTTAAGTTCATCTCTTTTTAGTTTTTTATTGGTAACCACGTACAGACATGTTTTCCCTCCCAGCTGTTGACCGAGGCATAATCGACCATATGAATCATACCACCTGTGGTAGGGATGCTAAACTGCAACCTTGTATTTTGTTGAAACGGAGTTTCCGCAACAGCCTTTACATCACCATTTTTGGAAAGTATCGCAACTGGCTGATTATACGATGAATCAATATTTTCATCCCGGCTAAGAACAATCGGTCCCCGGACCAGCGCCTGGAAATTATCGCCAGCCCTGTTGCTTCCGTGAGGCGCCTGGATCAACCGGCAGCGCATATCAAGATTTAATTCAACCTGATCACCTGCCGACCAGATCCGGTCGATTTCGCAATAAGTGCCCGGAAGCACTTTTACTTTTTTCCCGTTGACTTTCAGTGATGTTGTTATACTCCATGCCGGGATCCTCATTTTAACCGAAAATTTTTCCGGTTTCGGCGGCCTGACCGACATTACGACTAATCCCGTTTTGGGATAATCAGTGGTGATACTGAGCTCAACCTGTTGGTTTTTCGGAGTTGAAACAGTT
>JAHEYS010000502.1 GCA_023251475.1 Prolixibacteraceae bacterium | reverse complement strand
GATCACTGTATTTGCGGGAATTTTTGTAATTATTGCCTTTGGTTTGGGCAGCCATCAGTCCAGCGTTTTACAAAGCTTCGATTTTGGACCACCATCGCAGGCCCCGGTCACCATTTCTGCTTTCTTCACCGCGATGCTGGCCGCTTTCTGGGCCTACCAGGGTTGGGCTTCCGTTGGATTTATCGGGGGTGAAGTAAAAGATGCCAGACATAATATTCCCAAGGGGATTGTAATGGGGGTATTTATCATCATTGCCCTGTACCTGCTGGTAAATGTTACCTATCTCTCCCTGTTGTCGATACCACAATTGGAACAAATCTACCAATCAGGGAATCAAATAGCGGCAATTGAAGCCGTACGAACTTTCTGGGGCGAAAACGGTGCGCTGTTTATCTCATTTTTAATTTTGGTAACAACCCTGGGTTGTACAAATGCCACCATCCTTGCAAGCGCCAGACCTTATTACGCGATGGCGCAGGAGCGGTTGTTTTTTAAAAATGCAGGAATACTGAACAAGGCAAATACTCCTTCCAATTCGTTGATATGGCAGGGAGTGTGGGCCTCTGTACTGGTGCTGTCCGGTACTTTCGATCAGTTAACCGATATGATCATCTTTGCGGTCTTTATTTTTTATGGCGCTACTTCCCTGGCTGTCTTTATCTTACGTCGTAAGATGCCAGATGCGCCAAGGCCGTATAAAGTTTGGGGATATCCTGTGGTGCCGGCAATTTTTATCGTTTTTTGTATTGTTCTGGTTCTTAATACCACAATTACCAGACCACGCGAAGCTATTTTAGGTCTTACCCTTATCTTTACGGGTTTGCCCGTTTACTGGTTTCTGAACAGGAAGAAAAAAATCAGCAGTGAAGAATAATTGTATTAAAATTCAACATTTTGCCAGATGGGTTATTGTCCAACTTAATTCTATAATAATTTATTAATCAAATATTTACCAGTAAACGACTCTCCGCATTTTACAATTTCCTCAGGTGTGCCTTCAAACACTTTATAGCCCCCTTTATCGCCACCTTCAGGACCTAAATCGATAATCCAGTCGGCAACCTTGATTACTTCGGTATTGTGTTCAATTATTAAAACGGTGTGCCCCCTGGATATCAATGCATTAATTGCATCCAGCAATTTACGTATATCATGAAAATGTAGCCCTGTGGTGGGTTCGTCGAAAATAAACAGGGTAGGGGTGTCTCTCTCCTTTGCCAGGAATGAGGCCAGTTTAATCCGCTGACTTTCACCTCCCGAAAGGGTGCTTGACGACTGTCCAAGTTTTACATACCCAAGTCCGACATCCTGAAGCGGCAGCAGTTTTTTGGCAATCTTTTTACCTTCGTGTTTATCCTTTTCCGAGAAGAATATAATCGCCTCATCAACAGTCATCTCAAGTATGTCAAAAATATTCTTCTCTTTGAATTTCACATCCAGTACATCGGCTTTGAATCGTTTGCCCTGACAGCTTTCGCAGGTAAGATGGATATCTGCCATAAATTGCATCTCCACTTTTATCTCACCTTCGCCCTGGCACTCCTCGCATCTCCCTCCGTCGATGTTGAATGAAAAATGAGAGGCGGTAAAACCGTTGATCTTTGAAGCCTGCTGATCTGCATAAAGTTTGCGTATATCGTCGTAGGTTTTAAGATATGTGACCGGATTCGACCGGGATGATTTGCCGATCGGATTCTGATCCACAAATTCAACCGCGGTAATGAGGGCCAGATCACCCTGAAGCCGGGTGTGATCACCTGTTTTTTCGCCATACCCTCCCAAATGTTTTGAAAGTGCCGGGAACAGAATTTTCCGCACCAGTGATGATTTTCCCGATCCGCTTACCCCGGTCACAACAGTAAGGGTATTCAACGGAAACCTGACATCTATCCCCTTGAGGTTATTCTCGCGAGCACCGGTTATCTCAATGTAATTATTCCATTTCCGTCTTACAAGTGGTAAATCAATCTTCTCTGTTCCGTTCAAATATTTGGCAGTAAGACTCTTATTGTCTTCTGCCAGTTCATTGTGCGATCCCTGAAAAACGACTTCTCCGCCATTTCTTCCGGCAAGCGGCCCGATATCGATGATCATATCTGCATCCCTGATGATCTCTTCGTCGTGTTCAACAATAATCACACTGTTTCCAAGTTGCTGCAATTTACGGAGTACTTTTATCAGGCGCCCGGTATCGCGGGAATGGAGTCCGATGGATGGTTCGTCGAGGATATACATCGAACCGACGAGGCTGCTTCCGAGCGACGTCGCAAGATTGATCCTTTGTGATTCTCCACCCGATAGGGAGGAGGAGAGCCGGTTCAGGGTGAGGTAACCCAACCCAACGTCACATAAAAAGGAGATCCTGTTGTTAATTTCAATCAACAATCGTTCCGATACAATCTTGTCATGCTCGTTTAACTGAAGTTCATGAAAAAATGTGGCCAGCTGGTCTACCGGCTGATTAACAAGATCTGAAACTGCTTTTCCCCCGATCCTCACATAGGATGCCTCTTTTTTCAGCCGGGTCCCTTCACATTCAGGACAGATTGTTTTGCCCCTGTAGCGTGACAGCATCACCCGGTACTGTATCTTATACGATTGCTCCTCAACACTTTTAAAGAAGCTGTTTATCCCTTCAAAATATTGATTCCCTGTCCACAACAGCCGCTTTTGCTCAGGGGTGAGATCGTAATAAGGGGTATGAATGGGGAAATTGAACCGGTCAGAATTCATCACAAGCTGATCTTTCCATTCGGACATTTTTTCACCCTTCCAGCAAACCACCGCCTCATTATAAACCGAAAGCGACTTATTTGGAATCACAAGATCCTCATCGATACCAATTGTTTTTCCGTATCCTTCACATATGGGGCAGGCGCCAATGGGGTTATTAAAACTAAACATGTGAAGCGAAGGCTCCTCAAAAACGATTCCGTCAGCCTCAAACCGGTTCGAAAAACGGTGTGACTGAATATCATTTTCATTCATTATCCGGACGATACATTCCCCTTTACCTTCGTAAAAGGCGGTCTGTATCGAGTCGGCAGCCCGGCTTTGAACATCCTCATCACCTGAAACTGTAAACCGGTCAATGACAATATTAATCTCTTTAACCTTTTTTTTAAGCGATAATTCTGAATCCAGATCAGAAATGCGGACCACCTCCCCGTTGATCTCAAGCCTTGTAAATCCTTGTTGCTGAAGAAGATCAGCTTCCTGGGCAAGGGTTCTCCCCCTGGTAATGCTGAACGGTGAGAGTAAAACCACCCTTGTCCCTTCCGGATTGGAAAAAACGGCTTTGACTACATCGCTCACTTCATGCCGGATCACCTCTTTACCGCTAACCGGGGAAAAAGTCTTTCCAACCCTTGCATAAAGCAATTTAATGTAATCGTAAATCTCGGTTGAGGTGCCAACAGTTGACCGGGGGTTTCGTGTGTTGACCTTTTGTTCGATCGCTATAGCCGGAGGAATCCCCTTAATATAATCGACATCCGGCTTGTCCATCCTGCCTAAAAACTGCCTTGCATAAGAGGAGAGGCTCTCCACATATCGTCTTTGCCCCTCAGCGTACAAGGTGTCAAATGCCAGCGATGATTTTCCGGATCCTGAAAGGCCGGTGATTACCACCATTTTCCCTCTGGGTATCTGAAGGTCGATGTTCTTAAGGTTGTGAACCCTGGCCCCTTTTATTTCAATATATTGATTTTTAATATTTTCAGTCATA
>JAHEYS010000501.1 GCA_023251475.1 Prolixibacteraceae bacterium | reverse complement strand
GTTCTGGAGGTTGGATAACCCATATCAGCTGGTGAAATTTAGCCGATCCCTTGAATTAACGATTCCGGAGCAAATTACTGTCAATGCAGAAGGAGATTACAATGTCACACTGGACGGGGCCTATGTCCAGTCTGATATTCACCGGTTAACCATCCCATCCGGAAAACATGAACTCTCATTTTTGGTTTATAATCCGAAAACCCTGCCATCGTTATTTATAAAGGGAAAAACCATCAAAACAGATAATTCATGGAGCGTTTCCCCGCAAAATAAGAAAACTGTTCTTGCCGATTCCTGGAATTTTGGTTCCCCGGATGCTCCCCCTTCCGGATATCATTTGGCTGTCAAAGCTCAGAAAGCCGTAAATAAAGAACAATTTCCCGGTTCTTTATTGATTGATTTTGGGAAGGAGACCTTTGGATACCCGGTACTACATGGCCTTTTGGGTAAAGGTAAGATCGTGCTGTACTATGGCGAGTCGCGGGAAGAGGCGCTCTCTGTTGCAAAATGCGAAACACTTGACCGCCTTGAGATAGACCAGCCTAAAGCTGCCAATCTAACTTTAAAACATTCACGGGCATTTAGGTATGTCAATATTCATTTTGGTAAGAATATCTCTTTCAGCGATGTCTCATTGATGTATGAATTTCTGCCTGTTACCTACCGTGGCGCCTTTTCCTGCTCAGATGAGACCATCAATAAAATATGGGAAACTTCAGCTTATACGTTGCATTTAAGTTGCCGTGAATTTTTCCTTGACGGGATTAAACGCGACCGGTGGTTATGGTCCGGAGATGCCTGTCAAAGTTATCTGATGAATTACTATCTTTTCTTTGACAATGATGCCGTAAAACGGACAACCTGGGCATTAAGGGGGAAAGAGCCTGTTGAAACACATATCAATACCATTCTGGATTACTCCTTTTACTGGTTCATGGGGATATATGATTACTATTTGTATTCGGGTGATAAAACTTTTTTGCAGAAGATTTATCCCAGGATGGTCAGTATGATGGAGTTTTGCCTGAACAGGCGGAATGCCAACGGAATGGTGGAGGGACTACCTGGTGACTGGGTATTTCTCGATTGGGCGCCTATGCCAAAAAAAGGGGAACTTAGCGCAGAACAGCTGTTGTTTTGCCGCAGCCTTGAAACAATGGCATTATGTTCGTCAATTTTGGAGGATGATGTTAAAGCAGCTGAATACAGAGCACTTGCTTTAAAACTTCAAAGCAAAATCATCAGTGTTTTCTGGGACACGAAACAAAATGCGCTGGTTCATGGACGGGAAAATGGAAAGCTCAATAATCTGGTTACGAAATATGCCAATATCTTTGCCCTGATGTTTGGATATCTTGATAATATTCAGACAAAAAACGTAAAAGAGAATGTTTTGCTCAATGATAAAATCCAGAAGATAACAACTCCCTATATGCGCTTTTATGAACTGGCAGCCCTGTGTTCCATTGGAGAACAAAAATTTGTGTTGGACGAAATGAAAAATTACTGGGGCGGAATGCTCAGTTTGGGCGCCACCTCGTTTTGGGAGGAGTACAATCCCGCGCTGAAAGGGAGTGACCATTATGCCATGTATGGACGTCCTTTTGGTAAAAGCCTATGTCATGCCTGGGGGGCCAGTCCGATTTATCTGCTTGGGAAATACTTTCTTGGGGTTAAACCATTAAGTCCAGGCTACAAAACGTACCTTGTAGAGCCGCAATTGGGTGGTCTTGAATGGATTGAAGGGAAAGTGCCAACTCCTGAAAGTGAAATTAGTGTAAGAATGGATAGAAGTAAAATTTGGATAAAGACGCCTCCCGCGGGGAATGGCATATTACGGTTTAAAAGTGGTATTGTGCCAATCTGCAAAGAGATGGTTGTCAAATCTGCCGGAGAAAAAATGTATGAATTTGAATTGTTGCCTGGTCGTGAATATCAGGTTGACTATTCCTCCCTGGAATCAAAAAAGTAGCATAAAAATTAAATAAAACATGTTAAGTATGAACAGAAAAACTTTTCGTCTTCCCCTACTCCTAATAGGAATATTGGGATGCCTGCTTTCAATCAAGGGTACTTCGGGCTCCTCTGATCCGCTGAAAGCCGGTTTTCTTAATCCCCCCGATTCTGCAAGACCAGGTGTTTACTGGTATTTTATGGATGGAAATATTAGCAGGGATGCGATTACTGCTGACCTTGAATCGATGAAAAAGGCGGGTATAGGTTATGTTTTGTTCCTGGAGGTAAATGTAGGGGTTCCGCGTGGCAAGGTCGATTTTCTGAGCAATGAGTGGCAGGATCTGTATGTTCATGCGGTACGTGAATCAGAAAGACTGGGTATTAAAATTATCCTGGGGTCCGGTCCCGGATGGGCTGGCAGCGGCGGTCCGTGGGTAAAACCTGAACAATCGATGATGCACCTTGTTGCTGCTTCAACAGAAACCAGCGGTCCTTCAGTTTTCAATGCACTCCTTCCTAAACCTGAACCGGTAAAGCCTTTTTTTGGCGAGGGAAGTTTAACCAAAGGACTAAAAGAGATCCGTGAGGCGTGGTATGAAGATGTCGCTGTTTTAGCCTATCCGACGCCGGAAACAAGACAGAAAATAGCAGATATTGATGAAAAATCACTCGTCTACCGCGCCCCATACTCCTCACAAAAAGGTGTTAAACAGTATCTTCCAACAAAAGCGTCCTATCCTGAAATTCCGGGTACAGCCGTTGATCAGTCGAAAATTATTGATCTGACAAAGATGTTAAAACCCGATGGTAGCCTGAACTGGAATGTCCCGGCCGGTAATTGGACCATCCTGCGGTTTGGAAAAAGGAATAATGGTGCGGTCACACGACCAGCCCCCCAACCTGGACTGGGATTTGAATGTGATAAGTTTGACACGGTTGCCTTTGATGCTCATTACAATACCTTTATTGGAAAACTCCTTGCAAAAGTGGGCCCCCGTCAAACAGCAACCGGCGGCGGCTGGTCGATGATCCATATCGACAGCTGGGAGATGGGATCGCAAAACTGGACCGGTAATTTTCGGGAACAGTTTAAAAAACGGAGGGGATATGATCCTTTATTGTTCCTTCCGGCTTATACCGGGCAGATTGTTGGAAGCGCCGAACTGAGCGAGCGTTTTTTGTGGGATGTCAGGCTCACATCGCAGGAACTGGTAATCGAAAATCATGCCGGGCGTTTTAAGGAGCTTGGCAGGCGAAGCGGATTCACCCTGTCAATTGAACCATATGATATGAATCCAACGGCTGACCTTGACCTTGGAAGTGTTGCCGACGTACCGATGTGTGAATTCTGGAGCGACAAATTTGGATTCAACTCTTCCTTCAGCTGCATCGAGGCAACTTCCATTGCCCATATCCAGGGTAAACCTGTTGTGGGGGCGGAAGCCTTCACAGCAGAACCATCTGAGGCATGGAAAAAATATCCCGGGAACATGAAAGACCAGGGTGACTGGGCATTCAGCATTGGAATTAACCGTTTTGTCTATCATACATTCGCCCATAAACCTTACGGTGACGGTTTAAAACCTGGTGTCACGATGAGCCCCTATGGTGTCCATTGGGACCGGGGTCAGACTTGGTGGCCCATGGTTCCGGCATATCATAAATACGTGACCCGTTGCTCCTATCTCCTTTCACAGGGATCTTCGGTTGCCGACATTTTGTACCTTAATCCCGAAGGCGCCCCTCAGGTTTTTCGCGCACCCAAATCTGCATTGGAAGGGACTGAG
>JAHEYS010000500.1 GCA_023251475.1 Prolixibacteraceae bacterium | reverse complement strand
CTTGCCATGGAAAAGTGCAATTGTCCAATCGAACCGGAGGAAAACCGGCCAAAAAATAAATGGTGAAATTACTGAGCTCAAAACAAAACCAAATGAAGTGATTGATATCCTTCCGGCAGGTAAAGATCTCTCAGGGTGGACTTCCATCACCGAAACGCCATTGCCTAATGAGAAGGTCAGAACTCACTCCTCCGGGAAAACTCAGCTTGGCATTCCAAGGATGTTTTAAGTGATATGAAACAGATTTCAAAATTGAACTATCAAATTACATCAATATTATTATTTCTAATTTTGTTTTAGTGACAAAATCGACAATAAATTATATGCCAAAATTTCCATTTTTGCTTTTATTATGCTTTCCCATTTTCCCCTTTAGTACAGGCTTCACACAGCCCTTGCCTACATTTGAAAAGGGAAAGATACCTGAAGATTTAAAAATAGACTCCCTGAGTTGCATAACATCTATTCGATATCACTATTTTGACGTGAAAAATGATACAGTTTTGGTGAGAAAATTACAAAAATCTGATGAGTACATTTATAAAAATGGAAAGTTGGTCATTGTAAATGAGTTCGATCAGGTTTCTGATTCTATCCTTCGAGTGTATGAATATGATTCAAATGAAAGGATTAAAAGGCAGTTATATTCCCGGAAAGGTGTCATTCACCCCGGTGCAATTTATCTTTATGATGAATCCTTAAAAAGTTCAGTTAAAAATACCCTGAATGATAATTCAACTATCGTCAATAAAAGAATAATTACGTACAATCATCAAAATATGCCGGTTAAAATAGAAATTTTGGATAGTTTAGGTCGACTTTCGTATTATTATACGTTTAAATATAACAAAAACAGTGACCTAATTGAACAAAATTTCATCAATACTCCCAACGGGACAGGAAACTTTCTGGATTCAAGCTTTACAAAAGGAAAACCAAGGTTTGATCCCTGGTCTAATGTTTACGAAAAATTCGAATACAAATACGGGAAGCACAGGAAACCTGAATCGATAATCCAATACCAGAATTCTAAAAAAGTAAAGACGACAGAGTATTTTTCTAAAAAAGATACCCTTATCGTTACCGAATCTGATTTCTGGCCTGGAAATCAAATTTCAACAAAAAGAAAAATCACAAAAACAATTGGCAATGTAAAAATTGAAATCCGTGAATTTTTAACTCAGGGTAACAGAACCGATTGGTTTAAATCCACTTATCAAAATAGTGATCTATACATATCGGAGGCAAATTGCAATGAATGTGGCAAATACCTTTACAGAAATGAATATGAATACGACACTTCGGGTAATTGGATCAGAAAGAAAAGATTTTCAAATGATAACCTAATTTCAATTACCGAACGAAAAATCAATTATGCAAATTAATATGGCAAACTTATACCGAATGGTTTAAAAAAATTACGCTATATCAAAGAATTGGATTTCCAAGATTCATTAACAAACACTTTAACAAAATTAATCGATGACATTAATAACCCGGCTCTCCAAATTCATAATAATGTTGATCCTGATTCACCTATCAGGTTTGTCTTCTGCGAAAACGGCGGTCTCCCGATTAAGTTGTGAATACCTCACCAACCCACTGGGGATCAATGTTGCACATCCCAGGCTGACCTGGCAAATTGAAACAACAGAGGCAAACTTCGTCCAGACTGCATATGAGATCCGGGTGGCAACATCTGCGTCTGCGCTGAGTCAGACAAGTAAACTGGTGTGGAGTTCCGGGAAAGTGAGCTCCGATCAGTCGGTGAATGTGGAATATAAAGGTCCCCTGATGGAACCGAAGACCCGCTATTACTGGCAGGTTCGGATTTGGGACAAAAACGGAAAAACAACCGTATGGAGTGACCCCTCCTGGTGGGAATCGGCCCTTTCCGATGCGGCACCATGGAAAGCCGACTGGATTACTGCACCTGGGAAAGTTGCTGAAGATCATCGTCCCGTCTATTTCAGAAAAGAGTTCTCATGTGGGAAAAAAGTGGCTTCAGCCCGCCTTTATATCTCCTCTATGGGGCTTTACCAGGTTTTTCTGAATGGCGAAAAAGTAACCTCAGAACTGTTCACTCCTGGCTGGACCAGTTTTAACCATCGGACCCAATACCAGACCTATGATATTACCGGACTGCTGAAAACTGAAAATGCCGTTGGCGCCATTGTTGGAGATGGGTGGTACCGTGGCAACATTGGCGGGAAAGTACAGCGGAATTACTATGGAGATAAATCGGCATTAATCGCCCAGCTGGAGATTACCTTTTCGGACGGGACGACACAACAGATTGTCACCGATGGGTCCTGGCATTCTGGAAACGGCCCAATCATTAATTCTGATATTTACAATGGCGAGACTTATGATGCAACGCTGGAGATGGGGGGATGGGATCGTCCCGGATTTAAAACTGAGACGTTTTTACCTGCCACCATTCTTGATCATCCAAAAAATATTCTGGTCACTCCTGTCAGTTATCCGGTGAAGGCTATTGAAGAGCGCATCCCTCAAAAAATGGTCACAACTCCCAAGGGCGATACCGTTTATGACATGGGTCAGAATATGGTTGGCTGGGTCAGGGTAAAAGTCAAGGGGAAAAGGGGTGATAGGGTGATTATTAAGTTTGCAGAGGTCCTTGACAAGGATGGAAATTTTTATACTGAAAATCTCCGTAAGGCTAAAGCCACCGATGAATATATCTTAAAAGGAGGTGAAGAAGAAACATTTGAGCCTCATTTCACCTTTCACGGATTCAGGTTTGTCAAACTGGAGCAATATCCGGGGACACCCGATCTGAATAGTATCACAGGGGTTGTTATTCATTCGGATATGCCCCGGACGGGTTCATTCACCTGTTCCGATTCACTGGTTAACCGGCTACAGCAAAACATTCAATGGGGACAAAGGGGAAATTTTCTCGACGTGCCTACCGACTGTCCTCAACGGGATGAGCGGCTGGGATGGACCGGCGACGCACAGGTTTTCGCCCCCACGGCCGCGTTCAATTACAATGTAGCACCCTTCTTTACCAAATGGATACTTGACCTGGCCGCCGATCAGCTGCCTGATGGTAAAGTGCCTGATGTAGTGCCCGATGTACGGTCGGGACGCGGTAGCTCATCGGCATGGGGTGATGCAGCCGTCGTTGTTCCCTGGAACGTCTACCAGGTTTATGGCGATACCCGGATTCTTGAAAATCAGTACGCCAGCATGAAAGCGTGGGTCGAATATATGCACCAGCGGGCAGGCGAAGATCAACTGTGGATCGGGGATGCCCATTACGGTGACTGGCTGGCATTTGCCACCACAAAATCAGATTACCCGGGGGCCACAACCGATAAAGATTTGATTGCAACCGGTTATTATGCCTGGTCAACAAACCTGCTGGCGCAGATCGCAAAGATCCTGGGCAGGAATGAGGATGCCCTTACATACAGTGAATTAGCCAGAAAAATCAGAGCAGCCTTTATCCATGAATATGTTACCGCTGCAGGGCGCCTGGTGTCAAACACCCAGACCGCTTATGCGCTGGCATTGTCATTTGGCCTGATTCCCGATCCCCTGGTGTCAAAAGCGGCAGGTTATCTGGCTGAGGATGTGCAGAAAATGGGTCACCTGACTACCGGTTTCGTCGGAACGCCCCTGCTTTGCAAAGCACTTTCGGATCATGGATATGCTGATCTGGCCTTTATGTTGCTTCTACGCAAGGAATATCCCTCCTGGCTCTATCCGGTTACGAA
>JAHEYS010000217.1 GCA_023251475.1 Prolixibacteraceae bacterium | reverse complement strand
GGTAGATGTTCCAACAAACAGCCCGCCGGGAGTCCATTCTGCAACAGGTAACCAGGCTTGAACCATGTAAACCGGCGTTTGGGGCGACATCAGTTTCACCGCCTCCTGATCAAGAAAAAAGGAAGAGATATCCTTCAGGATCCGCAGCTGAAATAAAACAGGTTCACCTTTCAGGCTGAAGTCATTCAAACCAAATTCTACGGGTGATTTTACTATTGTCAGATGTGTCATTTTGAATTGGGATTTATTTGAAAAAACGAATAATCTTTTGCATCTCCTATTTTTAAAAACCTTCTGCTGATCACAACAGAACCATTTTCTGGTGTAAATTCAGCCACCAGGAGATAACCTCCAACTTCATTTGGTAAAATAACCGAAACAGGAATATCGGCCCGGACAAATGAATTAAGCTTTACCTGAAATTGTTGTTCCGGGGAGCTTTGTCCTTTCAGATTGATAAGTTTTATTTTGACCAAACCATTCACTGCGTTAATCTGGTTATTGATTCCGGCCAGGTTAAAAAGGAGTGTCGATCCGGGTTGATGGGATGGTAAATTTTTGACATATCGTTCATCGGTCAGATTAATAAATGTAGCTGCCGGAGCAAACGCATGCCGGAACCAGTCAAGCGTGGGAGAGGGTTTCAGATCTTTGATATTACCGATAAACCAGTCTCCGGTATAACCGTAATTATTGGCCAGATAGCAAAAGGCCAGCACACCTGCAGCATTGGGATTACTTCGGAGCCACTCGGTCTCCAGCTCCATCCAGTAGGCCTGAAATTCACGGTTCTGCTCAGGTGTTGAGTTAGAACCCAGGTAGTAATTGTAAAAATTGACCGTCAGTTTGCTGGGAGTACCGTTCCTCCATAGCCACACCCATCCGTATTCATTGATCAGTTGTGGAACTCCGGCTTCGTCTATTCGCTGGATGACATCGGGTTTAAAATTAAGATTGCCAAGTGGATAAGGGTTCATTTCAAAACCTGAAAAAGATTTCCAGGGCATGGGTCCCTGGTAGGGATGAGGTTCATCCATCTCATCCTGAATCATTTGATCACCTGTCATATAACCAGTGTCCCAAATACGCGAGGGATCAAGTTTTTTCAGTTCCGGGATCAGCGTATTTCCGATAAAATTATCCCAGTTTTCGTTGATGGCATCCCAAATGGAAATACTCGGGTGGTTTCCGTCACTCCAGACCCAATCGGTATATTCCTTTCTTACCTGTTCGTCCCAGCCGTGGTTTTGCCAGTAAAGCCATTCATTCTGAAACATTAGCCCATATTCATCGGCCAGGTCATACCAGAAATCGGGAGCGATACCCACACAAATGCGCATCATGTTCCAGTTGAGTTTTTTCGGATAATCAAACAATAATTTCTTCACCCATTCCCGGTCCCAGACCAGATTGCCACAATCGGGATCCTC
Source organism: Prolixibacteraceae bacterium (assembly GCA_023251475.1). GTDB lineage: Bacteria > Bacteroidota > Bacteroidia > Bacteroidales > Prolixibacteraceae > JAAFHB01. The sequence continues at coordinate 9,962 of JAHEYS010000217.1, read as the reverse complement.
AAAGAAGCGCTGAAGGGTGACATTGGTTCCTCTAAGGATGATCTTTTCGTCGTTGAGGTAAAAAAACTTCCCCTTGCGGGTGAAATCGCGCATTCCAAACTGTTTAACTAGGTCATCAGAAATACCTTTGTCATTTCTCAGGGTTGCTGTTGCCTTATAAAGAAATGGTTTGTCGGGTGTCCAATTTGTGAATGCCGGCATCTGAACCTCAAATGCTGCTTCCGTAAAATTATCGCGTTTGGCAAAAAAACGGCCGCTCTTTTCTGCAACCACTTTCCCTGTAATCTTTTCTGCAATAGAGATATTAAGCGTAACAGAATCACTCATTGCGTCACCGACAAAAATCTGAGAAGGGCTAAAATTACGGAGTTGCGCCTTTACAGTCACCTTCTTCCCGGCAACGGAGGGCAATACCAGTAGTCGGTTGATGCGCACCTTGCCGGTGAACGACATCATCACATCATCCCATATCCCTGGAAGGTAATGTTCTTTCTCCTTGTCTGTTCCACCAGCGGCATCACCTGGCAGCCAAACTCTGTCGCCAACCTTGATCAGGATCTCATTTTCGGCTCCGAACTTTATTGCACTGGTGACCGGAAATTCAACGGGGGTATAGCAGGCGACAGATGTTCCCATATCGTAACCATTGATATAAACCTGGGACACATACTGACTCTTTTTAATGGTAATTATCCCTTCCTTGCCTTCCAAATCTTTTGGGATAAAAACGGTTTTGCGATACCAGCTATACCTTGGTGTATAATCGATATTGTAAAGATTATGCTGATCCTTTGCAACAACTTTATCGGCGCGTTTAAAAAACTTGTCGTAATCGTCGATTTTGGGTGTTGCAAGGTGAACAAGTCCGGGTACAGGAATAGTCCGCGTGAATTTCGAAGGAGGAAAAGCATTGATTGTCTGATCAAACTGCCAAATACCATTTAAATTAATGGTGGTTCGGGGTTCAAGCTGCGAAAAAGCGGAGGTTACTGCCAGCAGGTTGAGCAAAACAAAGCCTGAAATTTTCATCGTCAGTATGATTAGTCGTTATTTATGGTATGAAGCTGCTGTTACGGGGAACATTGTTACCCTGAATTTGGTTGCACCGTAAGGGATTAGCTGAATTTTAACTGGTTTACCTTTTTCGACAGGTTTTGCAGGAAGTACGCTGTTTTCTGTTGGCTGCCAGTCAAACTCCAGAGCATTTACGGTAAGTTTAACAGGCGAATCGGGTGACCAGTCCCAATGTGACGGCATCCCTTTCCGTTCAACGACAATCATTTTAGAAACCTCTTCAGGCTTCACATCCAGTGCATAATTGAACTTTGCACCTTCAACTTCATGGTCAGGATCCAGATCTGGAATGGGCAGTGAAAATAGTAGGGGACCATAATAAACACAGGCATATGGATTGTTGATGGTGGTGTCTTTTGCCATTTTGTGATAATGATCGAAATAGGAGATTTGTGGATAGGGGGTCTCGTTACCATAAACTATCCGGGCAGTCATCGGTAATGATAATTCAATCAGATCGTTTTCATTCCATTTCCTGAACAGCCGGACATATCCATTTGACTGCTTTTCAATTTTTAAAATTTCCTCATTCACTTTAATGACCGGATTGAGACACCATTTGGGCATATGAAGGTAGATTGGGAATTCGGCAGCCTGCGACGGTTTAACCGACATCCTTATCGTTTCGTCAAAGGGATAGTTCGTTTGACAGGTAATTTCTGTTGTGATATGCTCCAAGATCTTCACTTTCACTTTGCATGGGCCGTAAAGTGTGGCAGCCAGTCCGTGATCGGCGGTGCCCATCCACATATTCATAATATAGTTGGGGATTATCCTGCAATTATTTGCAACACAGCAAAGAACAGGATGTCCAAGCTTAGTGAATTTAAAACATTCCTTTCCGGGCGATCCGGGTTCTTCACCAGGAAGCCGGTTGCTGTACCGGTTCATGCTTTGGTAGTAACACATTGTTGAGAAGTCGCGTGCGACAGGGGCAGGAGCCGCATTGAAAAATATGGTTTCTATTTTATCGGAGTATTTTTCTTCACCTGTTATTTGAAGCAAACGATTAAAGGTATTGATGGCGGCAGAAACATCACACGTTTCAATATTTCGGGTAGCGCCAATGCCGGCATGAAATTCTTCTCCAGATGTGACACCTACAGGGAGCAGATTGGTACTTTCTGCCCAATTTAGTGCATTTAAGGTTGCGCTGAGGTCCTCCCGTTTGCCGGTAAACAGGTAGAGCAGAGCAGGAACACGGATATTCTCATAATAAATAACGTTGTGACCCGGCTGAAGTTTTCCCGCATTCCAGTGATCTGAAAGTGTCTGATAGGTTTTTGTGTTTCCAAAACTGAGGATATTTTTAAGAATTGCCGGATCACCCGTCATAAGATAGGTGTCCATCATCGGATCAATATTTACCGAACCCGATACCGCACTGAAATGTTCGATTAATTTGGGAAGGGAATAGTTCCGGTATACTTTTGTAAGGGCCTGCAACACCTTTTCCTTGCCTGATGCCTGATAATAAGCTACAAGCGCACGACCCATATGGGAGTGGGCCCAGCTGTTAAATTCAACCCATCCCTGGGTGCTGTCAATCAATGCCTTTTTCGGGAGCCAGTAAACAAATGTTTCGCCACCACGCAGAACCCCCGCTACAACCGTATCCAACCGGGTGGATGCTTTTTTGATTAATGCGGAATCCTGCAGGATGTAACCCAGCCTGATGGCGCCATCCAGCCAGTAACTGCATTGTTCGAGGGGCCAGCCACCTCCGTTGGCAGTCGCTCCCCTGGCCTTGAAACCATACCCTTTCCAGGCTTCCCCGAAAGTAGGTGAATACTCATCCAAATGACCAGTGATTCCGCCGGCACCATCTTTTGCCCAGTCTCGGATCCAACCTTCAGGAGTTACCGCACCGGGTACAAGCGGAAAAAATGTGGGTGCAACCTTCAGAGCTGAACCATTTTTAACCATGGTACCCGTGATGTCAGGTGATCCGTTTTTTGAACAGGCGGTGAAAGTCAGGGTAATTATAAAAATGAAAAGTGCAGGCAGTTTAATTTTCATTCTCATCTTATCAGGATTCAATAAAATAGGGGTATAAAATTGTTTAACCGGTAAAGGATGAAGACAGATTCATAATTGTGTAAAGACGCAAAGTGCAAAGCATTATAAATAAAATTATTAAGTCTTTGCGGACCTTGCGTCTTTGCGTCAATCAGTCTTTTTTAGAATTCGTTATAAATTCCACCCGTTACGGTATTCATAATGAAGAAATTTGTCAGCTTCCGGCAGGTTCGGGAAACTGAATTTTTCCGGATCCCAGTTTAAAGATTGTCCGCTAAGTTTCTCCTTCAAATCCCGGCGTATGGCAATATTCCCCAAAAGCACAGTTTCGGTAAGCGGACCTGCCCATTCAAAATCAGAACCTGCAGGCACTCCACCTTTGCAGGCGCGGATCCATTCCTCTTCATGGCCCGGGGAGGAGGGGAGGTATGGTGTCGGGACTGTATAAGATTCCCGCAGCGAACGGGGAAGAATTTTGTCATCGAGGATTTTCCCTTTTTCACCAATGTAAAGGGTGCCACCGGGACCCATCTGCATCCCATCATCCAGTTCGGGAATCCGCATGGGGCGTAAACCTCCGTCGTACCATGTCAGGGAAACGGCTGGCAAGTTATCGCGCTCAGGAAATTCATAACGGACCATCGAGCCTGAAGGATAGGTCTCTTCGTTCACAAGGGTTGAAACCGCCTGGAGGGAGGTTGGATATTTCAGTTTTAAAGCTCTGAAGATTGGATCAAGTGAATGGCAGCCAATATCACCCAGTGAGCCGGTTCCGAAGTCCCACCATCCCCTCCATTTGAACGGATGGTATGCGGGATTATAAGGACGCATTGGGGCAGGTCCAACAAAAAGATCCCAGTCCAGATTCTCCGGAACCGGAGGAGTTTCATGTGGACGGGCAACACCCTGGGGCCAGTAGGTTTTCAGCAATCCATTATTTGGGCGGTCGGTCCAGACATGTACTTCATGGATGGGGCCGATAACACCATCCCAAATCAGTTCCCTGAGTCGTCGGGTTACCTCTCCGGCCTGTCCCTGGTTCCCCATCTGGGTAGCCACTTTATATTCCTTTGCCGCTTTTGCCAGGACTCTGGCCTCATGAACAGTATGGGTCAGCGGTTTTTGGGTAAAGGCATGTTTCCCCCTTCTCATCGCCTCAAGACTGATCACGGCATGGGTATGATCGGGAGTCGCAATGATCACGGCATCAATATCTTTCTGAGTGTCCAGCATCTTTCTAAAGTCCTTGTGCTTTTTAGCTCCGGGATAGATTTTAAATACTTTAGACGAGGCCTCTCCCCAGTCGACATCACACAGAGCTACGATGTTTTCGGTTTTCGCAACATTGGCAATATTTCCCTTGCCCATCCCTGCAATACCGATTCCTGCAACATTGAGTTTATCGCTCGGTGCAATGTGACCTAATCCTGAAACAGCATGAGCAGGCACAATCAGAAATCCGGCCGATGCAAGTGTTGAATTACCTATGAATCCTCTGCGGCTCATCGGTTTCGAAACGCTGTTCTTCATAATTGCAATATTAAGGTGAGTAGTAACTTTAGTGATCAGTATACAAATATAAAGAATAGATTGTTCCCCTTATAATTTTAAGGAGTTTTCTTTATCCAGGGATCGCTGTACTTTACTAACCAATTACGCATTTCCTCTGTTAATTCCCTGACAATATCTGGATTTTCGCCGGCGATATTTTTCATCTCAAAGGGATCATTTTCCCGATCGTAAAGCAGGATGATTTTATCTTTTCCTTCCGGCTGATTAATCACAAAAGTGTACCTGTTGTTTCGAACACCTCTCAGTCCAAATGCAGGTTTTTCATTATCAATCCGCATGTACCATTGCGAAGTGGGTTTTGTCCCTTTTCCTGAAATCAGGTAATCCGCCAGATTTTGCCCGTCCACCTCACCCGGAATTGAAGCAGCAAATCCCATTAAGCCAAGAAGGGTAGGGTAGAGGTCAGGTGTCGAAAGAAGGATATCATCGTAACGAGATTTTAGTTTTGCCGGATACCTGATGATCAGGGGGACCCGCATCGCTTCTTCGTACCAGTTATTTTTCGTCATCTCATCGTGAATCCCAAGGCAATCACCATGATCAGAAGTAAAAACAACGATGGTATTATCATTGAGTCCGGCCCCCTTCAGCGCCTTAAGGATTCGTCCGAACTGCTCATCCACGCCACTGATACAGGCGTAATAATCCCTGATGTTTTTCCGGTAATGATCGCCCCATTTGGTCCCGGCCGGGGGGATGTTTGGTTTACCGGTTAATGTTTCAACCGGAACATCTCTGTAGATATCTTTGTATTTCTGTGGAACCAGGTTATATCCTGTGTGGGGAGGATTCATGGAAATGACCAATGCAAAAGGTTTTCCGGACTTTCTGAATAATCCGTCCTTATTATTGATGTAGTCAATGGCTTTGTCCGCTTCGTGTTCCGGCCCCCATTCGTCATAATATTTAAATCCTTCGCGTGAATCATCCGTATCCCAGTACATCGGACGAAGATGCTGATCATAAGTTCCATAGGCATGCCAGTAATCAAAGCCGTGACGGCGTTCAGGCGGACACCACTCGTTCCATTTTACCTCTCCCTTGTTGTTACTGGAATTGATAAAGGGTTCGTGTGGTGAATCGAGGTGCCATTTGCCGATATAACCCAGCGAATATCCTTTTTCTTTCAGGACATCCGACCAGCACCTTGTCGTTTGAGGAAGCTGGCACCCAATTTTTGCCGTAAGGTTTGTACAATTACTCACCACGCGGTTATGATGCGGATATTGTCCGCTCATGATCATCGCCCGTGTCGGGGAACAAACCGGATAGTTACTAATTGCATTCGAAAAATAGACGCTTTCCTTTGCAAACTGGTCAATGACAGGAGTTTTAACCTTCTCCAGACCCAGGAATCCCATCGTCTGTGCCCTCATCTGATCCGGAAAAACAAAAAGGAGATTTGGCATTTGTTTTTCCCGGGCTGCAACTCCCATAAACATACAGGTGGTTAGAAACGGCAATACCGTCGTTTTACAAATTGAATTTTTATTCATAATCTTAGTTATTCAGATTTTAATAATTTATAAATAGCGGGGAATCGTACCCGAACCTGTTGTGTTTTTGGGTTTGTTCATTGGAGTATAACCGGAATCCGGAATGCAGTCCGAAACTGCATTTTGTCTTCCAGGTTAATCTCCCAAAGCTTTCATTTTAAATATCTCCTGAGTTGCAGGGACATGTTCTTTAAACATTATTTTTTCCATCTGTTTCACTATTTCAGGATATAGTGTTGAAACATCTGTCAATTCCAGTAAATCTGTATCAAGGTTGAATAATTGAATTTTCAGGTTTCCCTTTTTGATGTTTTGCCTGATCGCTTTCCATTTGTTCATCCTGACTGCCTGTTCGCCGCCCGATTCCGGAAATTCCCAGTAGAGGTATTCATGCGTTTTTTGTTTTTTCCCCTTTAATTCAGGGAGGAAACTGATACCGTCAGCAGGAACAGGAATTTTAATTCCCGTTAATTCACACATCGTTGGTAACACATCCCAAAATGCGGAGATATGATTGCTCACGCTACCTCTCTTTATTTTGCCTGGCCAGCTGGCAATCATTGGTACCCGGAACCCCCCTTCATGCGTAAACCCTTTTCCCCAGCCGAATTCGCTCTTAAATGGTCCGCCACTGTTAAACCAGGGTGAATCGGTCCCTCCATTATAAGTTGGGCCGTTATCAGAGGTAAAGATGATTAATGTATTTTCGTAGATCCCCAAATCTTTAAGCTGTTGAACCAGCAATCCAACCTGTTCATCCAGGTATGAAATCATAGCGGCATACCCGGCATGCGGATAACGGTGAGGGAAATAACCCATTTCACCCTGGTAGGGTTTTTCATCTCCGAATTTTTTTACATAATATTCGACCCATCGTTGCGGTGCCTGAATCGGGGCATGGGGAATTGGGGTCGCCCAATACATAAAAAACGGATTGTCCTTATTCGCTTTTACAAATCCGGTCAATTCTTTAAACATGAGATCCGGTGCATACTTCTTCAACGTATATTTTAAATAACTGTTTAAGTTAAAAGGATCAGCGCCCTTCTCAAGTTTTGTATCAGGTGCTACAGTATCGTTGGTGAGATAATCCCTGTGGTCGTTTTTGTACAAATGAACCGGATAATAGGTGTGAGCTTGTCGTTGACAGTTGTATCCAAAGAAAAAATCGAATCCTTTATGCATCGGGGTGCTGTTTGTATTTGGCGCTCCAAGTCCCCATTTCCCTACCATACCGTTGATGTACCCCGCTGTTTTCAATAGTTGGGGGAAAGTAATTTCGTTTTCAGGAAGGGGACGCTGACCTTCAAGGGTTGAGTCGGCAATCATTGCCCTGTAGTCCCACACCCTGCCACGTTCAGCCCATTCATCATTTCCCCGGATAAAGGCATGTCCCATATGCTTGCCTGTCAGCAGTACACATCGCGAAGGGGCGCAAACGGGCGCCCCCGAATAGTGTTGAGTAAACCGCATCCCCGTGGCTGCCAGCTTGTCGATGTTGGGTGTCTCTATCCGTTTTTGCCCGTAACATCCCAGGTCGCCATACCCAAGGTCATCTGCCAGAATAAAGATGATATTGGGAGACCTGCTTTTATTTAATTTCATTTTTTGGGCACTTCCCGGTTGGGGCATTATGAAAGCAACAAAAAGTGCAGGGGTTAAAACTAACCTGTTCATGACTTTTGAATGATAAATTTCATTCAAAGGTAAAAGATTGATTAGATTATTCCTATTTCTCCCAATTATCAGTCCGGAAAGAGGATGCAGGTAAGCCTTCTGTATTGTAAAGGTCGCCATTTACAAAGTCTTCAAAAGCATATCTTACAGCAACAGGATTAACCACTTCAGGTGATGACAGGCTGATCCCGGTTACGGTCAGGAGAGCTTTTGCAGGGTAAAAGCGTTTATCCTCCCCTGCTACTTTAAAGTTTTCCAACTCCTTGCCAAAGGTTGTTAAACCATTATTGGCATGATCAAAAGTTAGATTAACAATATTCCCCTTTACGTTCATCTCTTTTAAAACCGGTCCCGAGAATTCCACGCCTTTAATATTATAGGTATTTACAAGCGCCAGATATGCCAGTCTTTCTCCTACAATTTTTTTGTTGGATGGATGAATATAAACTTTTTCGCCCGCATCCAACAGGCAAGCCATTCCAGTATTTGGAATTGCGGTGGAGGCTTTTAACTGGGCTTCGCGTAAAAACGCCGAATTTATTCCATCGTTTTTATAACCGAACGGAGCTATCTGTACGAAGTAGAACGGAAAATCGCCTATTGCCCATTCCGTCCTCCAGTCTTGTATTAGTCCCGGCATAAGTTTGGCATACTGTTCAGGCTCTTCTTTATTCGATTCGCCCTGATACCATAAAACACCCCGGATTGCAAAACCAACCAGGGGATTTATCATTCCGTTAAACAGTACTGTTGGGGTTTGCGAAGTAATCCCCTTTTCCTGTTCAGGATCAGGTAATTTGACCCAGTTGAACGCTTTGAGGCCTTTGCTGCTTATCCAGGGTTCGATCCGTGTACCTCCCCGGTGAGCGCAGATCAAACCTACCGGAACACCCAATGTTTTCTGAATCATTTGCCCAAAATACCAGGCAGCGGCACTGAATTCTGCAACATTCTCAGGTACACATTCCATCCAGTTGCCAATAATGTCCTCAATTGGTTTACTTCCGGAATTGCGTTTAACTGTGCATAAGCGGATTGATGGGTTGGTGGCAGTGGCAATGGCATCGTTGGATCCGGCAACCGGCTGATTACGAAATCCTTTCATTGGCATCTGCATGTTGGATTGTCCTGAGCAAATCCAAACTTCACCGATCAGGACATCGCTCAGTTTCAGGTTTGTACCATCCGAAATATTAATCTCGTAAGGACCTCCGGCTTTCGGTGTTTTGACTTTTAGCTTCCAGTTCCCGTTACTTGCTGAACGTACCTTGTAGCTTTTGTTATCCCAGGATGTGGTAAGCCGAACTATTTTGTCGGGACTCGCTTTCCCCCATATTGGAGCAATAGTCTGTTGTTGCAGAACCATATGGTCATAAAAGATCCCGGTGAGTTTTATTTCACCATGAAGATTAACCGATACCAATAAAAATATCAATAATATGGTCAAGCCTGCAACAATATTCTTAATTTTCTTATTCATTGTTTTTATTGTAAGTTGAATTAATTAAATTTTAAATCCCGTGAGGGATTTAAAAACCGACTTTAAACAGTTTCTTCTATTTACGGGTGATGATTGGATACCCAATTATTGATTACTTCCTCAGCATATTGACAGGATATTTGGTATTTGTATAAATGACACTTTCCTTCAAATCTTCTGAATAAGAGTTTCCGGCTGAGAGCAATATTAAAAAACTAAATATTATCTTAATTTTCCAGCTCATATTAAATGTATATGGGGTATCCAAACGTTAACCGTGATTTTGATTGATAATTTTTTTGTGCGATACCGGGGCTGTTATTACTGCCTGTTCAATTATTCGGATGAACAAAAGCGCTCTGTTTTTTCATGTTCGTCGATTATATCTGAATTCATACATTTCATTTTTAACTATATAAATTTATCTATTAAAATCTGCCATTTCCAACATTACTTTTACATCATAGCAAGTTGCATTAATCCAACCTAGTTGCTTTTTCCATTCATTCTTATCCCCAAAAGTCGGATATTCACCGGTTTCAGCAATCTGGGATACTGTCATTGTATTAGCAAGTTCGATCGCTTTTGCCCAATATGTTTTATTGCCTGTCACCTGGTAGGCTTTTAAAAAAGTCTTCATCAAT
>JAHEYS010000008.1 GCA_023251475.1 Prolixibacteraceae bacterium | reverse complement strand
GGCACAACCGGGACGGTAAGTCTCGGTTCAGAAAAGCAATCAACTACTGTATCTGGTAGTCCCGCACCATTAATAATTAGAGTGAATGTCACACAAACTCAGGATCTCTGCGCTGTAAGTCGTTGTTCCTGTGAAATACAGATATATGATCAAAGCAGCGGTACACTTTTGTGCTCTACACCTTATACAGGTCAGGGCTCCTATTATGTTTCAATTCCGGGGAATACTACCGGAACCATTTGTGTAAGGGTAGTTACTTTACCACCCTGCAATTGTTGTCTTGATTTTACTCCTAATCCTTGTTGTCAAAATGGTCCACCCCCTTATTCAGATTTTAATATAAGCGTAATCAGTTGTTAACGACAAGTTAATTCATTCATAAATATATTTTGCCTCTTTATTTATTCATCAGATCAAATAGAAACAAATGAATGCAAACATGGGGTATAACTAAATTCTGTCTGTTATTCTTTGTAGAATTTTGGATTTTACCTGGGCAAAATTTGGCTGAGGGAACAAAACAAACAACGCCGGATTCAGCATGTTTATGCGAGCTTTTCTTATGCAAATTGTCAAGTTATGTAGATCCTTTCGGAGTGTATAGTGCCGACTCTGACCATTCAATCCACTTCACGATTAAAAATCCCGGTGAAAAATTATATTTTGGATTAGGAGAATTAAATACACCAGGTGATTATCTCAGATGCAGGATCGTACATAATGGAAATATCGTGTGGGGTGAAGTAAGTATACCAGAAATAAATGGTCAACCTGGATTCATAGTTAATTACCTTCAGGCTATTGCCGGACCTAATGTAATAAACCCCGCAGGATATAATCCACTAATATTTTCCCCGTCAGAAGCAGGTGATTATATTATTCAGTTTGATTTTATTAATCTTTTTTTTGAAACAGTTTTTTATTACGATTTTACAATCATTGATACAACTTTAACGCCTTACAAATCCATTTCCGGAGGGGTGTGGTCAAAAAATTGGGAATTTGCAGCATGCTATAATTCATCTCAAAGTTTATTTGGGTTGAACGCGTCCCTCTTCATTCTTACGAATGATTCAATCGTCGATTCTGTTGAGTTCAATCAGTTTTATAGTGGTATTCAGAATGAGTACAATTTTAACCACAATGGTTGTCTCTATCCTCCTGTAGCATTTAATGACAGCCGAAAATCAAGACTTTACCATTTTGATTATCCGGAGTACCGGGTTTTTTTCAATGATCCGGATTCCACATTATTTCCTTCAGGGACAATTGGAAAGATTACTCATGGGTATTCAGAATTAATACCCGATTGCCTTGGGCAGTATGAAATTATTTTTAAAACAACAAAATCAGGAATAGTACAAGTCCTAATTAAAGTCAATCCGGTTGCAGGGATCCAGCCGGAAGACGTCATAATATGGGATTCCGTTCCGGCAGGTACTGATACAATAATATGGAATGGCGTAAATGGTTTGGGAGTCCCAGTTCCGCTTAATAGTCCAGTAAACATTCACATCTCCTTTATCAATGGATTGACTAATTTCCCAATTTATAATATTTATTCAAATGTCAATGGATTATTGGTCGGCATGAATAGACCTGTTTCGTTTCAACCATTGCAATATTGGAATGACACCTTGATTCCAATGGGACAGATTCAGATTGATGGATGTTTGAGTTCACTTGGGGCCGGATGCCACACCTGGCAGGGTTCTCAATTTGGTGGTTTCGGGGCAGGAAGGACTCTTAATACATGGTGGTATTCAGCATACCCTGATTCGATTATAAATGCTTCATTATTGTTCATAGTGGCAACACCAGATAGCATCCAAGGGGCTCACACATTGTGCTTTGCTGCGAATCAAAATTATACCTATACAGTTTATCCGAACCCACTGCCGGGTGCCCAAACATACCAATGGTCATTGTTTAAAGGGATGAATCTTTTGCAATCCTGGAATACTACAACAGTTACGATAAATACCGTTTCATTTCCAGATACCGGTCATTATGTTCTTTCTGTTAAAGGTCGGAATAATTGTGGAGTTGGAAATTCAAAATCATTGACGATTATCGTATTCCCTCCTGATACGGCAATGATTTCAATTTCATCATCTGCAAATCAAATTTGTACAGGAACACCAGTCAGATTTACAGCAACCCCATCAAATGGAGGATTAAATCCTGCTTTTCAGTGGAAGGTTAATGGGATCAACGTGGGTACAAATAGTCCAGCCTATACCTATACCCCGGTAAACGGTGATTTGATATCCTGCATCCTTACTTCTTCCAACACCGTTTGCATCTCAAACAATCCTGCCACATCAAATACGATAACAATGGTAGTCAATCCCAATCTACCGGTCAGTGTTTCGGTTTCTCCTTCTGCTAACCCTGTTTGTGCAGGAACTTCTGTTACTTATAATGCGACACCAATTAATGGCGGGACATTACCAACTTATCAGTGGAAGATCAATGGGATCAATATGGGGGGTAATGGTTCAACTTATACTTATTCACCATCAAATGGGGATTTGGTAATTTGTGTGTTAACGTCTTCTGAGGTTTGTACAACGAACAATCCTGCTACGAGCAGCCCGGTAATTATGGTAATTAATAGTAATTTGGTTATAGGAGTATCGATTGCTGCTTCGGCAAATCCCGTCTGTGCGGGTACATCCGTTACTTTTACAGCTACACCAACGAATGGCGGGCTATTGCCCACATATCAGTGGAAAGTCAATGGAATTAACGTCGGCGCAAATAGTCCAAATTATACCTACAATCCGGCATCCGGTGATCTGGTATCCTGCATCCTGAATTCTTCCCTGCCCTGCACATCAAATAATCCATCCACCAGTAATTCATTATCCATCATCATAAACCCACCGCCAGTTGTCACTTTCATTGCCTGTTTTGATACCATAATGACTGTCAACGCAAAACCCTTCAAACTAAAGGGAGGAATACCTCTTGGCGGAACCTATTCAGGGCCGGGAGTAAATCCGGTATCCGGCATCTGGAATCCGGCTGCTGCCGGCACCGGAACTATAATTATCACCTATTCATACACTAATGTAGCATTATGTTCAGCCATCGCCCACACCCACCTTTTCAATTTTCCATTTTCAATTTTCAATTGCGGCAGCCCTCTTACCGATATCCGCGATAACCAGGTTTATCAGACCGTCCAGATCGGCGCTCAATGCTGGATGGCTGAGAATCTGAATTACGGAACCATGATACCTGGTTCAATGAACCAAAGAGACAATTGCTTAAATGAGAAATATTGCAACAACGACCTGACTGCGGACTGTGGACTGAGGACTTACTACCAATGGGATGAAATTATGCAATATGATAATACTCCCGGTCTGCAAGGATTATGTCCTCCAGGTTGGCACATCCCCACCGAAGCCGACTGGAACCAGTTATTTGCCGTTTACAACGGTCCCGGTTTTGCAGGAAGCCAATTACTCTCAACAGGGTTCTCTGGATTCAATGCCCTGGTCAATGGTTCGCGGTTCCAGAACTCGAGCTGGAATTTCGACAATTTCGCGATCCATCTCTGGTCGTCATCCGCTTGGGGACCGGTAAAGGCATGGGCGCATGCGATGAATAATGCACCGGATGATCATAGTGTTTCCACCTATCCATCGTGGAGGTCGAATGCGTTTTCGGCGAGATGTGTTAAAGATTGACGGATTGTCCCTTAATTGAAAGGATTTATTTAACCACAAAGGAATCCCTCACC
>JAHEYS010000216.1 GCA_023251475.1 Prolixibacteraceae bacterium | reverse complement strand
CCAGCTCTGCTGAAGCCTTTTCGAATGGAGTTGCTTCACTGAACCAACCGACCTCATCGCCATACTTTTGATGCCACTCTTTTAGTTCTGCCTGCGAAGCCTCAACGGTTACCGGTTTGAGATAGTAGGTCACAGGATAACCATACTTATGGGCAAGAGTTGCTAATCCCTCCAATCCTTCTTTTGTTCCCGGCAACTGAGAGAAATCACCTTTTGATGCTAGACATACAACAAGTTCACCCTCTTTCCCGACTAATTGAATAGATAAATCGGTTTTGTGGATCAACGGTTTTGAAGCATTAACCACAAAATCAATTCCAAATATTAGAATTGCTATTAGCACTGGCATTAAATACTTATTTCTCATAATCACTTGATTATTTTGCGATTAATAAATATTTAATAAAAGTGGGTTCACCTGGATTTCCATGATAAATGAATTCGATGGTGTGCTGCTTTGCTTTCTCTTCTTTGAAAAGGGTTTCATTTTGAACATAATCGCCCCAGCCATTTGGGAAATTTGGATCGATTTCCTTAAGCTGAATCCCATCCATTTTGATAATCAGTTTTCCGTTTGTAGGTTTAATCGTCTTTCTATACCCCACTATCAACGATTTAGATTTGATTTTCAGCATTATAGGTTTGCCTTCAGAATCGGCAACCCATGAATTGCTCCAATAACCGGGTTCGTGGGTAATAGACCAGTCTCCCAAATCAGTTGGTTTCATATTAGCAGCATCATATACAGATGACTTTTCAAAACCATTTTTTGTAATTGGCTTTTTGATTTTACTGATTTTTATTGCCTTCGGCGAGCTTGTAGCTTCTTTATAGCAATCTTCAAGGTAATTGATTATTAAATCGGCAATCAAAGTATGACCATTTTGGTTAGGATGGACATCATCACCTGACCAATCTTTCCAGGTTAACCGACCGGATTTTATCATGGGTTCGATCAGCTGTTTAATACTTAGCATAGGTATTTCGTACTGCCTGCAAATTGCAACATGGATATCCTCTACATTCTCCATTTTACTATTAAACATTGCAACAGAAAGCAAAGCAGATTGAGGACGATTAATCAGAATCTTTCGCACTAATCCCTCATAGGATTCTGCACATTCGTTTCGCAGCCCATTGTCATTAACTGTAAAATCAACCATTGTAAAATCGGGTTTAAACTTCAACAAATCCCTTTCGGCACGATGTACGCCATAAACTGAAGTTGTTGCTCCAATTCCGGCATTTACATAGTTGAATTTTGCATTTGGAAATTTACTCACCCACCAATCGTAAACAAGTGGGGAGTAGGATGTTTTCCGGAAATTTGTCGCATTGGCTCCGGCTGTAATTGAGCCGCCAATAGCGGCAATAGTTAGCTCTTTGCCCTCCAAGGCTCTTTTCATCACAGAGATAATTCCCGATTTATTTCCGTTATTAATAGTTGCTGTTGGAAGTAAGGATACTAACTCTGCTTTATCCGGAAATTTTGTGGTTGTTAGCTCTGCCGCATTGGCATGGCATTGAAACAACAATTGCAGTAGGAATACAATTTTTGTTATTTTTTTCATTTTGAAATTTCTAATCTGAATTTCTGGTTGATGGAATTATTTCTCTTTTCAAGTCTCATTGGAATGGCAAAATTCAGATCAGTCAAAAATTTGCCATTAGCCAATGCCTGAATAGAGGTTGTTCCGTCAGAATTATTAATCAGCCTAAATTTTGATTCAGCAGTAATTGCATCTCCATCGGCCTTAAGAATCTGACCATCTTTTTCATTGGTGATACGAACATATTTTCCGTTTGTTTTCAGCTGAAAAGCAACTGATTTATCTTTCAGTTTAATGAGGTCAAACAACTCCCAATTGCCAATCACAGTTCGGCAGGCAATTAATCCGGTATAACAAGTCTTGTCATGAAAACCGCAGAAATATTTTCCGGAACTGAGCGACACAATACCGGTACCCACAAAGTTTTTGTCAGCAGGAGTAATTGGGTTAAGTTTCCGGGCTTGTTCCATCAAATCAATAAAATCTTCCACGCCCACAAATACAAAGCGGTCATCGAGGTTTTTTTGACAATCATCCATGAATTTGTATGGCACAGGCATATTATGATAATCTCCGGCATAAACCGGAATAAAATAGGGAGTTTTTTTACTTTCAGCGAACATACGTAATGCCTTTGCAGATCCTTCGTACCACAATTCTTTGGGAGCAACGGCAACTAATTGTCCGTTATCCAGCCACAAATTTGTTCCTGCATCCAAATCGGAGGCATAAATCTCACCCGAAATAAGTTTGGCATTCGGAGCTAATTTGCCAAAATTTTGGTTCTGTTTCCAGCTAAAACCCCATATGTCAACCGACTGCAATCCCAACTGATTCATGCAATGTTGGGTATGAGCGGAAAATGCTTTATATTTATCTACCGGGGTGTGATTTGGCCAGATGTATCCGGCCCCGGACGGTCCTGCAAAAAAACTGTCATTGTTGGTAGCTGTTTCCTGATAGTATTCGAGCATAACAGGAATATCATCAATTATCTCAGGAGGAATGCCCCATGCGATTGGAAAACTTCCGCGTTTTTGGTTTTCCCACAAACTGTTCATGAAAGTTGAAACCCACTTGTAAGTATCTCCCTCATTCACTTGCAACAAAACGTAATACTTTGTTGTATCCAGAATAAGATCATGCTTTGGTTGTTTAAAAGAGATTTTCTTTTTTACAGGAATCGCTGCCAACAGACTCAGATTTGCACAGGCAGCATCCGACAGCAACGCATAATTACCACCTGAGGAATAGCCAAAATTCACATCCTGACCTTCACTGTACCATCCCCCTAAAATTGCAGCAGGAGCATCGACAAAACTCATCACTTTGACGAAATAAGGATGCTCCATTTGATCCCTGATATCAATTTTATATATGAACAGCTTTTTTGCTATTGCATAATCCAGCCCACCCTGACCGCGGCTCTTTTGTCCGTAGCCATAACTAAAAGCCGATTTTCGGGATGCAAAAGGCAACATTTCTGTGACATAGTAATTGATTGCCTCACTTCCGGTCTTCCATTTCCCCCTGATATCTTCAATTACATATTGATTGTTGGGTTTGGATATACTCTTGAACAAATTTTCGGTAACAGGCAGATAGTCAGAAACAGAGGCCTTATTTAACGCGACGATTGCTTCCTGCCCGTTGATGTTTAAGGGATTATACAAAGTAAAACCCTTCACTTCAGATCGGATTAAAGCGAAATCGACCAGCTCTTTCAGGTTTGGGATGGTGTCAAATTCCATGCACTTTACCTGGTGCAGATAACTTAGCCACTCATTATCAGCCGTCTTTGATTGCCATGAATCGTTGCATAGCAGAAATACGGCTGGCTCACTCCGGTTTAAAATCCCCTGAATGGAATAGGCAAGAATTTTTTCCTCGAGTGAAAATTTTTGGCAATCAACCACATGCATTTTCTGAGGATTGATTGCTACTGCTTTGAAAATTGATAACTGTATAAGACAAATTATCAGGATGCTGTTTCGTTTATTCATTTGTGTTTGTTTATAAATATTTCTTTTATTTTCATTTTAACTCTTACTTTGTTTTATAAAGCTGTAGCTTTCTTTTAAGTCAACTACTTTAACGGACACCCTCTGATTTATATAGTATAGCAGCACGTTTTTCGCCTTCCTACCATCCCAGTTTTTATTCACTCTCCACCACTCACAACGGGCAGACAGCTTTAGATCAGAAGTCAATTATTCCGCAATTAATAGATATTTTATTAAAATGGGCTCGCCCGGACTTCCACCATAAATAAACTCAATGGTGTGCTTTTCAGCTTTATCTTCTTTGAACACGGTTTCATTTGGAATGAAATCTCCCCAACCTTTCGGAAAATTTGGATCGATTATTTTTAGTTGCTTGCCATCCATTTTGACAATCAATCTTCCGTTGGTCGGCTTAATCGTCTTTCTATAACCGAAAATAAGCGATTTGGCTTTTACTTTAAACACCATCGGCTGGTCTTCCGCATTGGCTGCCCATGAATTATTCCAACCAGAACTATCACGATATAGAGTCCAGTTTCCGTAATCATCGGGCGTAAAACTGGAAGCATCATACACAGCTGACTTTGCAAAACCATTTTTTGTAATTGGCGGTTTAATTTTTCTGATACGTTTTGACTTCGACAAGCTTATAGCTTCTTTATAGCACTCTTCGAGGAAGCTGATGATCAGGTCGGCAATCATGGCATGACCGCTATCGCTCGGGTGAATCGTATCCGTTGACCAATCTTTCCAGACCAAGCGGCCGGATTTCAACAGAGGTAGAAATATCTGCGGAACACTCAGAATAGGTATTCCGTAATTTTCACAAATTGCAACATGAATATCCGGCACACTGACAAAATCCTGACCGCCTTGGACAATTGATAGCAGAGCAGACTGTGGACGATGGATCAGCATCTTCCGGACCAAGCCCTCCAAGCCCTCAGGCTCATAGTTTCTGTCAGGAGCTGTATAATCAATCAGGGTGAAATCAGGATTAAACTTTAAAATATCCCTTTCGGCGCGATGGACTGCATAAACTGCTGACGAGGCGCCCATTCCGGCATTGATGAATTTGAATTTAGCAGTTGGAAACTTGCTCACCCACCAATCGTAGACAAGGGGAGAAAGTGACGTTTTCTGGAAATTTGACGCATTGGCTCCGGCCATAATCGACGTGCCGATCCCCATAATCATCAACTCCTTCCCCTGCAGGGCGCTCTTCATAATCCCGATAATCCGCGATTTGTCTCCTTTGCCAATCAAAGCCGTCTGAAGCAATGAAGTTAACTCGGCTTGGTCCGGGAATTTCGGGCGTATCACCTCTGCCGCATCGGACTGTGTGGATTCAGAGGGATTGGATACGCCTTCCGTCCGCCTATCCGCGAACGTCAAAGTCAGTGTGCCGTGGTAATCGCCGTTTGCCTTCGCTGGCTGGCAGGATGGGCTATAGTTGTCGATCTTGAAATCCCAGAGAACAATGTCTTTGGGCCCGTGGCCGGAAAGATACTGAATCTCAGTCTTGGGGTCTTCGGCCTGAATGCGTGCAGGATCGCCCGGACTAATCAATCCGCTTTGTTTGGTAAATGCCGTGGTAACCGGTGCTTTGCTATTTTTCTGAACGAGCTTCACTTTAACCATCCCTACCGACTTAAAATCTCCTTTGCTATCGGCGGTATAGACGAGCGTGTACAGACCATTGCCTTCGTCAACGAGTCCAAGTGGGGTGCGGATATCGCTTGACCAGTTAGCCTCTCCCTTAGGCTGAACGGTGATCCGTCCACCCTTCGACCAATGAATACCGTCTTTGGAGGTCGCGTAGCCGACTGAATGGTTTTCAAAAAAATACGATCGCTTGATCGGATTTTGAACGTCACTATCATATACGATAACGTAAAGATTTCCGATGCGTGTTACAATAGGGTTTTCCATGAAAACCGACTCAATCAGGACAGGATTGCCCTCCGGTAGCCTCTTCCATGGACCGCTCAACGCGGGGGCACTGGCCAAGCCCACCAACCATCCCTCCGGGTGATGGCCACCCGCACTTCCATAGAAGGCGAGCCATTTTCTTTTGCTCACCTGAAAAGGATTAAAGGTGGCAACACCTTGGTAGCCTTCCCATATTTGGGAGTCCCTATCGGGCTGCATGATGATACCGAGTTCCTTGTAAGGACCTGCAATGCCATCGCGGCCCGCCACCGTGGATTGGAAGCGCAGGATAAAACCCTTGCCGGTGCCACTCTTCTTATAGGCAACACAAAACATGTCCCAGCGATTTTCAGCTTCGTTGAACACCGGGGTCGGCTGCCAAATCGAGGCATACGCCCGCCCGGTGACCTCGATCGGTTCCCCCGTGGTTTCAACGATCGTCGATTGACGCTTCCAGTCGAGTGCATCGGGGCTGGTCCAATGGGCAATCCGCATTCTGACGATTCTGGGATCACCGTGATTTTCAGCGGTGAACATGTGATAGGTTTTTTTGAGTTTGATGACTAGTCCTCCTTCGAACCCGTACTTGTTATCCTTACAGTCAGGATGATCCTTTCCGATGACAGGATTTTTCTGGTACTCCACCAACTCAAATCCGATGCTGGGCTCTTCGGTAAGACCCGGAAAAGGTGGCCCAGATTCGCCCACTTGGGCAGAAAGGGTATAACTGCCAGCCAGCACAATAGTGACTAAAGTAAGATTCCGACAAAATTGAAAAAGGCTTATTGGTTTCACAGATTTACTTTTTATGTTTTCATTTTCTTTTTTGAGCAAAAACATTGAAACTCGTTGATGTGGATTGGCCCATGTCAATCGAATTTGATAATATTCAGGCGCACGTAGCTGACTTTACAAAAGGCGAATTTGATCACCTTGTCCGGACCGATGTTGGTTCCGCGCGGTCCAACCAGTTCACCACATCCTTCATGCGGGATTTCGGTGTAACCTTGAGCGAGACCAGCTTTCCGCCACGAAGAACGCCCTCCACCGTTGTTTGCCGGGGTGCGTGCAGCTTAAAGTCCACATCCCATTCTTTGGGCCAGGCAGGGAACAGATTCAATTGATCACCAGGAGTCTGAAGCAGCATTTCCTGGAGACCGATCATGCCGCTTCCTCCCCAGTTGTGGTCCGGTACCCAGTCGTGCCCGGGCCCCCAGAACGTTGGAAACCTGCGCGGGCTGTTTTCCATCTTCTTCATATTATAATCAGCGGCCTCCTTCACCATGCCCATCCGCGCAAAGAAAATCCCATCCTGATGCCAGCTCATTACCAGGTCCTTTGGAAACTCCCCATGCTTCCAGGTATTCCGAAAGACCGTCATGTCGTCCCTGCCCAACATAAACCGATTAAAAGGAAATAGAGGATAGAACTGGGGACATTCTGCATTCTGATACTGTTTCCAGCTCTCCGCAGGTTGGAAGATGCGATCCCCGTCAACCTCCGCGTACGTGTACACGGGAAGCCGCTTCAGGAATCCGCGGTAATATTCCTTGTCCGCGGCAGAAATCAGCGAATCATCCAGCTCAAGAAGGCCTTCCAGACAGGCCGATAGCCCTGCGATCAAATCGGCAGGGTTACGCGCTCCGCGATACGATTCAAGGCAAGTTGAAGGATAAATTACCAGCCTGCCAGTCGCATTTAGCGGTTGACCGGAACGCAACCGTTCCCTGGCCTGGTAATGTTCATCAAAGAACCGAACCGATTGCCGTATGAATGGAAGAAACGGTAGAATGTCTGGACCAAAGAATCGGTGATTCTCCAGCACCATGAAGGAAAACTCTAACTGCGATTCCCAGTGATAGGACACATAACCGTTTACCTGTACGCCGTGCTCCACGCCCGATTTATACGCTTGCATACCGTCGACCCTGGGATCTCCAAACGGAATCTCCGGGCTCCGCTTTCGCTCTGCTGCATTCGGCTCAGTCCAGCCCCACATAGATGCACAAGGCAGCCCGAAATTTTCAATCTGCTCTGTGAACAAGCAACCCTCATGTCCCCAGTAGGTCTTAACCCTGGCTATGGCATTTGGAAGAGCGCGCCGATAAAATTCCAACTGGGGCACCAGCAGGTCCTCATCGCCCGACTTCAACATCGGCCAGTGTACCAGCCGCTGGTTCTGTGCTGTGAAACTTCCGCCTCCCCATGACCGCCCATCCGGTCCAAATGGCCTTGTCTTCTCAACCAGCGACGGATCAAAGGTGAAATTGCCCCCATTAAATTTGGTGGGATACTCGCCACGAACATTACAGCCCAACTGATAACGGAAAAGCTGGTAATTCCGGGCAATCTGCCAGGTCCTGCTTTTCTCATCAGGCTTGCCCGGTGCGATGACAATATGGCTTCGCCGCCAGAATTCCGACCACCATTTAGCCGTGCCTTGTCGGGATTTCTCGATGGTCGGCGCGCCTGCGGTTAACTGCGAAGAAAGCCCGGCCTGCCACTCTTCAAGAGTAGAGGTTTGAGCCAGATGAGTCACTAACTGCAACTGGTGCTGCTTCGCGCTCGTTGACGATTTCAACTGCCATGATTTAAAAGGGGTAAGTAGATATTTTCCTTCCCTCCTACCTGCGGCAACAAAGCCATCGCCACTCAAAAGTCCACCGAAAGTCCGGCCTTTCTGGGTATTTACCAACTGGTCTTTCACCTTCTCCAACCCCTGCTGACGTACCATGTAATCGAACAGCAGCTTCTTATCCCTGTTACGATGATAGAACAATACAGAATTGCCTTCATACCGCACTTCATCGTGGTAGCGCGTCACCTCACCGGGATACTTGTCCCAACTCATGCATCCAAACCGCGCGCCGTTGTCGGGCAGAACCTCGTCGCATTGCCTCCAATTTTCATAAGCGGCCAGGACGGTTACAGGGTCGCTGGATTTAACCTCAATATGCACCACCGAGCGGGCAACCTCAGCCCACACCTTGATGGTTGCTTGCTGCCGCGCCTTGCTTCCTGTGATCTCAACATAACCTTCCCGTAGTTTGAGTTCCTGGCGAAACGCGGTTCCTTCGTCAAACGGATTGGGATCCAGCCGCACCCGCAACCGTCCCAGTTTGAGGTATTCGTTGTTCTCATCAAAGCTTCCGCTGCGCTGCACATAGCAGAGCAATTCACCTTTCTCGACCCAGACATTCATACCGATATCACCCCCTCCGCAAGGCATGGACTCACTGGCGTCGGCGCTCGGTTTAGTCCATACCACATTGTAGTCTTTCAGCCACGCCAGATCGGTTGCCGCATCACGGAAGGCCTTTAACGGCACAGCTGCGATTTTAGCGGGAGCGATCGCCGCCGCTGTTTCTGCGGCCAAGCCTTTGATTGCGAAGAAAAAGTGCAGGCTCAAATAGAGTAACAACGCGGCGGTGCGGCCGAGAAGCGAGCGTGAGATGAGGATGATTGTTTTCATTGTAATACAATTTATTTTTAAGCGGATTTTTAGATTTTTCAAAGTGTTCGTAAGTAGGGTTTATGCGATGCTATACATTTTTTATCACAATTTTTAAATTACAATAAGGTACCCATGCCAATACCAAAGAACCTGGTTTTTGTATTTTGCTTCATAAGAAGATTTTGTTTGGGTTATTTTGTCTTCACATAAAAAGAATACGTTCCAGACCCCAGAGAGACCACAAACTCTTGTTGCCCGATGTGTACATCCTGACCACCAGCAATTTTACCTATTTGTTTTCCTTCCTTCCAAATCTCTTTTCCTGATTCGCTAACTGAAATTAGGGTCTTACCCAAAAGCGGAAGTCGTACTGTGGCAGAAGCATTGGCTGGAATAACAATATCATAAACAACACCATCGCTCTTCACATGCCAGTTGCTTTTATAGCGACCCATTGGTGAGTCATAAGCAAATTCAACAAATTGCAGTTGAGTTGGGGAAACATAAGGTCTAATAACTACGTTTCTAAATCCGGGACCATCACCCATTACTCCATCTACCTGCAAGCCGGAGACATAACGGGCCATCCAGCCTAATGGTGTGGCAAACATTTTATGGTTCAGCGACCTCGCCTTCTTAATCGTCATGTCTTCCCATAAGGTCGTAGCTCCTTCGCGTATCATATTTCCAAGACTGGGGTAATCATCTTTCAAGTGAATTCCATACGCCACATCCGTTTCTCCGTTATCACACAAAGCATCAGCAATAGCCTCCACACCTAAAATGCCTGCCCAGAAGTGTCCGTTTCTCTTTTGAATATCCTTAACGAAGTTGCTCACCACAGCTTTCTTATATTCATCCGGTACGAGCCCAAAGGCCAGCGCAATAGCCTGTGGTGACTGACGGTATCCTGCATTACGATTTGTAGAATAATAACATCCTTCTGTTTTGTCATAAAAATGCCCATTGAACTGCTTTTTTAAGTCAACACTTAAAGATTCGTAATACCGTTTGTCTTCCGGTCGATTCAATAAAGTTGCCATATCCGCCATCATGCAGAGATACCGGTAAAAATAGCAATCGAAATAAATGAGCGCTCCCTCAGGCGGTGTATTCCCATCAGGTGAAACCCAGTCACCCAGCGCTTTGCGAGGTTTGGTTAGTAAAGGTGGTTTTTCGCTACTTTTCCCCTCCTGGATAAGGGTCTCCATATACAGTTTAAGATTATCGTAATGCTTTTGCACAAGACGCAAATCCCCATAAGTCTGATAATACTTCCATGCAATATTCACATAACTGCCCACCCATGCAGGATCTTCTCCCTTTCCCCATGCCGAAGGCACAACATTACGAATCCTGCCATCGGGCCAAATGTCATCCGCATAGTCCTGAAGGCGTTTTTCATATAATTTGCGCAAATCATAGTTGAATGCCATAGCGTAGTAAGGTCCCGCATCATCACATGTCCATCCCAATTTTTCCCATTGAGGGCAATCGGTAGGTATCGATTGCATGTTGCTTTGGATGCATCTGCGACCAGCTTCCCATATTTTATTCCATAGGTCACTTGAGCTTTTAAATTCACCCACACGAACCATATCCGAATTACACACCCTGGCAATAAATTGCTCCGGCTTTGGTTGCTCTGCCAGACCTTCAACACGTACATAACGGAAACCCTTGTAACTATAGGATGCCTCAAATGACTCTTCTTTACCCCCTTTTGCAATAAAAATATCACGTTGAAAACTGCCTGTGGCTTGTGCGCTAAAATTATTATACTTCTCACGACCATTTCTAAATACTATACCTTCAAGATATTGCATACGAATTTGCTGGCCTGCTTTGGCTTTTAAATTCACCTTCACATTACCTGCCATGGTTTTACCATAATCAATAATCCATGCATTATTTTCATCCTCGATTTTTACAATGTTGACTGGTAAACATTCCTCTACTACCCTTATCGGTTCAAAAAGCTGAGCTGTCAGACCCGGAGCAGAAGAAGGCATATTTCCGTTCGCTACCACGGAGCTTTTCCATGAGGCATCGTTAAAATTTACGGAATTCCACCCTGCAAGCTCTTTTCTTGCATCATAAATCTCACCGGCTTTGATTGACTCAAATAGTATAGGTCCGGCAGCTGTTTTGAATGTAGGATCTGAAACAACTGTCTGTTGCGTACCGTCCGCATAATCAATTGTAATTAAAACCCGAAGTGCGGGTTCTGCCATCCAATCACTTTGGAAGGTTTCGCCCCAAAGCGTGGGGGTTGTCATACCATACCATCCCCGCCCTAGTTCACAGGCAATCACGTTATTGTTCTGAATCTTATCCGTAATATCGTAAACTGTATAATAAGCAGTCTTGTTGTAACGGGCAAATCCGGGATGAAGTAAGTAGTCGTCCAACCGTTTTCCATTTAGCCAGGCGGTTTGATAACCAAGTCCAGCAATGTATGCACGTG
>JAHEYS010000499.1 GCA_023251475.1 Prolixibacteraceae bacterium | reverse complement strand
CTCCTCCATAATATCCAAAGGGTCGTTTCAATTTGGCAGAACCTTCGATGATCTGAGCCCAAAGTGCAGCAAAGAGGGTCACCAAAATGGTAAAAACCAGCAGCGCCAAAGCATATTCTTTACCCGCTAAAATACCAGCGATCAAAATGCCGAAGAAGGCGCCGAAACCAACATAGAAACCATGATTGATCACCCTGACTTTCCCGAATACCCACTCTTTCCAGGAATTGGCAATCCGCTCGGAACCGTTTTTTAAGAAAATCCAGATCCTCAGGTAATAGGCCGACAAAAGAAATATCAGAATAGAACTGGCCAGGTGAAGTTCTGCTGAACGACTATTCATTAGCTGAATGAGAACCGCAATTGCGGCAATTATCGTAAAGATGATGACCGTTTGCCTTGACCGGTGAAGAATCGCATTTACGGCAATAAATATCAGAAATACCGGAACAGGAAAAAAGGCTGAATCGTCAGGTGAAAGATATTGTGCACCGATTGAAGGATATAATATTGCAATGAAAAAGGAGTAAGATAAAGCGATAAATCCAGAGATTTCCCATTCTCTCAGCGTATTCTTTCTTTTGATCAGAAAAGGGGTTATCACTAAAAAGATTACAGTGATAATTGGCAAATTAGGATGGTTAAAAGCAGCAATCCCCCGCAGTGGTCCTCCGAATAAGGGAGGCACAATCCCATTTAATTTTTCGATCATGAAGTTACTGACAATTAAATATGAACCCACCCAAAACAATGATGTCAAACGATCTCTGAAATCCGGTGAATCAGTTTTACGCTCAGGATAATCCAGAACTGTCCGAATCGACTGATCAGGAAACCGCTTCTTCAAATCAATTGATTCGTATCCCAGAACAAGTGCCACCATTCCTAAAATCGTCAAAGGAGAAACCAGCCAGATTCCGCCAGGCGAACCTGAATAAATAAAATAGCCGGTCATGAGCAATCCAAAGCCCCAATAGATGGGATGACGAAATAGCCGGTAGGGCCCTTTTGTGACAAACACAGGCGGAGGGTAACCATTCATGGGCAATCCTTTGCCATAATGTATTAATGCAAACATTGCCCACAACAGGAGTAATCCCCCGACCATAATCAATATCCCGCCCGCAATCTTTGACTCAATTACAGGTAAGGGGATGATCTGCTCGGTAAACTTTGCCCAAAACCATAAACCAGCTGGTATTAACAGGAGAAAAGTTATTGCATAAAGCAATTTTCCGGTCACTAAAAGGAGTTTTTTCATTTTTTAATTCGCATTTTGTTATAAAAAATAAGCAGCGCCAGAATCAAAAAACCGGTTCCATACAAGATACTGTAAAATCTCGCATTTGCCCCGGAATAATCAGTAAAAGCAGCAATGATGGCTGATTGGGAGGGAAAGTAAGCGGGAAGATAGCGGATGATTTCATTATTATGTGCTTCAGCATAATACATGGGATTCTGAAGCCAGCCGGCATCAATGTTAGCCAGCAAAACAATGAAAAACACCCCTTCCAGTTTACCTTTTATCAGGCTGCCAATGGTAAGTCCATAACAACCGTAAACGAATCCGATTAACATCAGACCAAAAATAAACATAGGTAGATGCCTGACTGCAACGAACTCGTTTATAAGTAAGCCGATATAAACAGCAATCGTCAGAATCACAAGCAAAAGGGCCAGCAAATTGGAAATCAGCAGGTCAAAAGGATGATACCCACAGATGACAAGTCTGCGGTTAACCTCGTTTTCTATCTGAACGAGATTAAGGGCAAGCAGGGAGACCAGGAAGCCGGAAGATGTGACGGAGAAAAATACCAACGCAATCTCCTTCAGGCTTTCCCTGATGAATACCCGAACATCAAGTGAAGCAAGCCTGAAGGGGATAAACCTCGTCGGTGCAGTTAATTCAACGATGGTAAGAAAAACAAAAGGCAATACCAGCAGCGATATAATAATGATTCTTCGCCGTAACAACATTTTCAAAATCATAGATAACGCTGTAATGATTCGCATTGCCTTCATGTGAGCTCTCCCTCAGTAAGGTTAAATACTCTGTCAAACCGTTCCTTTTCAGTGATCAGATGGGCAACGACAAGAATGGCACAACCCTCCTCCCTTAACTGATTGGCATATATCCAGAATCTTTGGTAGGTGTCCCAGTCAAATCCATTATACGGCTCATCAAGAATCAACAATTGAGGCCGATGAAGCAGCGCAATGGCAAGATTGATTTTTTGCTGAGTGCCTCCGCTTAAATTGACGACTCTTTCCTTTCTGAATTTTTTAAAATTGAAATAATCCATCAGCGATTCACTTCGGCTGATGAATTCCAACTTTTCAATATTGTAAGCAGCAGCGAAGTACCTCATGTTTTCATCTACGGTGAGATGAGAGAAAAGCAATACATTTTGAGGACAATATCCGATTCGACCCGCAACAGAAATATTTCCTTTGTCGGGTTTCCACTCCCCGACAATGATTTTCAAGAGGGTCGATTTCCCTGATCCGTTTTCGCCGACAATTCCATACAACAACGAGGGATCCATCTCAAATGAGACATTCTTCAGCACTTTGTTTTTACCAAAGCTTTTGCCAATATTTTCCACTTTCAGGATCATGGTTGATACGATTTGAAGTTAACCAGTTCATGTACCGCCATCCCACTGCCAACAGCATTATGTTGTGAATAAAGCTGCCCCTTGCTAAGCCATTTGGTTTCGTCAGCCATTAAAAAACGGAGCGGTATAACGTTATTGAATCCCGGAATATAACGCACCAGCTTTTCCACTACGGAGAAAATCTTCTGCTCCGATTCCAGTACCACTGCCCTATCGAGCGTCAAAATCAGGGTCTTCTCCGAAATTGACAGGTGATCATCCTCAATAATACAGTTTTCCACTTTTTCTCCGTTCAGCCAGAGCCATTGCCGCCTCTCCCTTTCTCTGAGTTCAATCCACACCACGTTGATTTCTTCTGAACCAAAACGTCCCCACCTCAGTTCATCCATTGGAATTTTCCAGGGAGGAGCAGTTAGTACTAATTGTTCCGCATAACCTCTCCCTTCCAATAACCGATCGTTTATTTTCAACTGAACTTTTGAAGCCGGCTGATAACAATTCCAGTCAAGGAAACCCTCTTCAGCATCAAATAAACGGGCCTGAACCATTTTCGCTTTTGATTCCCACCTTCCATTAACTCCGAATTTTGCATCGTTCCAGGTGATCAGCTCACCATTTATCTGAGGTATCTGAACATTTCGAAATCGTGACTTTACAACTACTCCGGAAGTTTCATCATATCGTAACCAGCTCGTATAAGTGGCTGACCATCCATACCAGGTTAATTTGGCCGCATAAAAAATCATCGCTTCTCCATTCTCTCCCACAAAGTCGAGAAACCATTTGTCGAGGTGAAAATTCCGACCTGCAACAGGCATTATATCGTCTTTGCTCCTCATTTTTTTATGAATCGGGATACCCCGTTTCAGTTAGTATTTTCATAAATACCTTCCTTGCCGGATTCTCATAAACAAATCGGAATACCAATCTTTCAAAAAGTGAAAATTTACCCTGATCTAATATCCGATGGTGTTCCGAAAGTAAAGTGATTCCCTCTTCTGAATAGTGGCGCAGCCATGCCCTGATCATTTTTGAAGAAGAACATTTATAAAGATCTTCCTGCTTAATCCCGAAACGTTCACAATCTTCAATTGAGATATTTACATAACCAGCTGCTATATCAGTTTCTAAATCTTCTATGTCGTATTGG